>NZ_JBNHHB010000002.1:0-190186 GCF_059091905.1 Arthrobacter sp. Dra40 | reverse complement strand
AGTGGGCAGATTAGCTGGCCGCCACCGGGCAGTTTAACTGGCCACCGGCGGGCACTTATCCTGGCCGCCAGCGGGCAGAAATTCATGGCCCTTGACATGAGTGGTTGTGGGCTAACCCCGCATATTCCGAGATCATCATTAGGACGATCTGGGTGGGGCTCACGACGGTTGGACTCTGTGCCCTGCTCGGATATCCATTTGCCTACACGATGGTGATCTCCGGACCCAAGGTCCGCACGGTCTTGCTGTTGATTGCACTTCTCCCATTCTGGGTGAGCGGCGTAGTTCGGATCTTCGCGTGGGTCATTCTGCTGCAACCAGGAAGGCGCGGTTTCGGTGCTTTTCGGTATGCCCGAGGGAGTGCTCGGTACTGCCCTCGGCGTACAAATTGGGCTAGTTCAGGTGCTTTTGCCGTTCATGATTCTCCCTTTGTATAACGGGATGCGGAAGATCGATCCGAACTTGACCAAGGCAGCGGAGAGCCTCGGTGCCAGACCGTCGGTGGCGCAATCTTCCTTCCGTTGTCCGCGCCGGGACTGTCTGCGGGAGCCATAGCTGTCTTCGTTCTGACGCTGGGCTTTTACGTGCTCCCCCAAATGCTGGGTTCACCCCAGGAATCCATGCTCGGCGATTCGTTCTGGCACACACCATGCTCGCTATCCCGTTTGTGGTTGTCTCTGTGGGAGTGAGCCTCTCCGCTCTAGACCCGGATCTCGAAAGGGCTGCCGCAGGGCTTGGTGCCAGCAGATTTGCCACTTTTTGGTCAATCGTCTTGCCGTCAATACCACCGGGAATAGTCACCGGCGCTCTCTTCGCATTCGTCACCTCGTTCGATGAAGTGTTGGTCTCACTCTTCATCAAGTCGCCGTTCTTAGAGACCCTGCCGGTTCGTATGTACACCAGCATCAATACCACTATCGATCCCACGATTGCCGCAGCATCCACAATCGTGCTCGCCTTCACTACTGTCCTACTAGCTGTCGTCGGTGGTGGGTTCTTGGCTCGCAGCAGCTGGAAGCTTAGGAGCAGATGATGACCATTCTCGAGAAAAAGCAGACCATGAGTGACACGAACCAGACTGAGAAGAGACAGGCTGGGATTGGCGTCTCTCTAAGCGGGATTACCAAGTCATTCGGGGGAGCAAACGCCGTCAACCAGGTCTCCCTCTCGGTGGAGCCCGGCGAATTTATGACCCTGCTTGGACCCTCTGGCTCAGGCAAGACCACGACTCTGAACATCATTGCGGGTTTCCTGAGTGTCGATGCGGGAGATCTTCTCCTCGGCAACCAGTCCGTCACGTCTCTCCCGCCGCGGGCACGCGGCATCGGCATGGTCTTTCAGAACTACGCTCTCTTCCCCAACATGACTGTCTTTGAGAACATTGAGTTCCCGCTCAAGCAGAGAAAAATTCCGAGAGCCGAGCGCCGAGACTTGGTAGCCAAGGCTGTCAACACGGTGCGCCTCAACGGTTTCGAGAAGAGAACGCCGAACCAATTGAGCGGAGGGCAGCAACAGCGTGTCGCTCTAGCCCGCGCGATCGTCTTCCAGCCCCGATTGCTCCTCATGGACGGACCGCTCGGGGCGCTGGACCGTACATTGCGAGACACGATGCAGCTCGAGCTTCGCCGCATCCACCGCGAAGTCGGCTGCACCGTAATCCTGGTCACGCACGACCAAGAGGAAGCGCTGGCGCTATCTGATCGCATCGCGGTTTTCGATGCCGGGTCGATCCGGCAGGTCGGGACTGCAAAGGAGTTGTACGAAAAGCCTGCAGATGTTGTCGTGGCGAAGTTCCTCGGGGAGTCGACGAGGTTGGTTGGGACCCTAGCCGACTCCAACGGGGCGCCTGTCTTGGAATTCTACGGGGCCAACATCCCCGTACCTCAGACTGCGCTCCCGACTAAGACTGAGGCGACCCTGGTGATCCGGCCAGAGCGTGCACGGTTACGTCCGATGGGTTCGAATGTCTTAGACGGCGAGGCTGGTATCGATGTCACCGTGGTCGAGGAGATCTACCTCGGCGCAGGCCGAAAGGTGAGCGTTGAACTGCCGGATGGGTCGACCGGGATCGTGCGCGAATCTGCAGGTGAGGTGGCCGAGATACGCCTCGGAGACAAGTGCCGGCTGACGTGGAAAGTCGAGAACTCCGTCTTACTGCAAAGCCAACACGACTGAACTAAGGGTGTTTCGCACTTGCTAACTATCGCGCCACAGCAATAAGGAGAACCGATGTCGCTCACGCAAACAACGTTCGACGACGCCATTGCGGTCGTCACGATATCGAGTCCTCCGGTGAACATGGGGAACCAACTTCTCCGTTCTGACCTTCTTGGAGCACTCAAATCATTGCCGGGCGACCTGAAAGGCGTCGTCCTCATCTCCGCTTTGTCGGATTTCTACGCAGGTTCGGACCTTCAGGAGTTCGACGGTCCAATTCGAGAACCTCAACTTCCGGAAGTCATCGACACTATTGAGCAGCTCCCACCCGTCGTTGCTGCACTGTCTGGTCACGCGCTTGGCGGTGGGCTGGAGCTTGCCCTTGGCTGCGACTATCGCCTCGCGTCCCAGAATGTCAGGTTGGGCCTTCCCGAGACCACTCTCGGGGTCCTGCCGGGCGCGGGCGGCACAGTGCGTCTCCCTAGGCCATCGGTGTCCCCGCTGCTATAGAAATGGTGAGTTCCGGGCGTATTCTCACGGCCGAGGCTTCGCTTTCTGTCGGGTTGATCGATGCGGTATTCGACCAGGATGAGCTACTGCAGCAGGCCAAGGCCTTTCTGCGCACAAACAGAGAGAAGCGTCGGCTCCGCGAGTTACCAAGACCGGCACATTCGGGAGCGGACATCGATGCAGCCACCGCAAAGGCGCTGAAAAAGGGGCGGGCCCGGCCGAACGTCGTCGAAGCTGTGGACCTTATCACGACAGGCGCAGCGCTTCCAGGCGCTGAAGCGCTGGCACGAGAACGCGCAGCCTTCAATCGGTTGCGAGTGTCAGACGAGGCGGCGAACCTTCGCTACCTCTTCTTCGCGACGAGGAACGCGGCCAAGGGCATTCGCGTCGGTGTTGAGCCCCCTCATTTGTTAACGGTAGGGGTGGCCGGGGCTGGGACCATGGGGTCGCGAATCGCGGCGGCCTGTCTCGCCGCAGGATTACGTGTCGTTGTTTTTGACTCGGCGACGGAGGCTCTGAGTCGTGCGGAGAATCAGCTTCGCGAACATAGCGAGGGTAAGGCGACGGCGGAATTCGTCGATGACATTACAGGACTCGCGGGTGTTGACCTTGTGATCGATGCCGTTTTCGAGGACATGAATGTGAAGAAGCAGTTCTTCAGGACGATCGGAAAAGTCGTCGAACCGACCACCGTCCTGGCCAGTAATACCTCGTACCTCGATCTGAATGAAATAGCGCAAGAGGTAGAACGACCCGAACGGTTTGTGGGGTTGCACTTTTTCAATCCCGCCGATCGCAACCCACTCGTAGAGATTATCCGAACGTCGACCAGCGGAGACCGTGCGTTGGCCGCCGCAGCCGAACTTTCCCGGCGTTTAGGAAAGACGCAGATCCCGGCTCGCGTTGCCGAAGGTTTCGTCGCCAACAGGGTGTATTCGGACTACCGAGCACAGGCCGAGTTCCTGTTGGAGGACGGAGCTTTGCCGGACCAAGTGGATCGTGCAATGCAGAACTTCGGGTTTGCGTTGGGACCTTTCGCTGTGGCCGATATGTCAGGACTCGACATTGCGTGGGCTCGTCGCAAGCGCCTGGCGCCGCAGCGAGATCCTCTACAGCGCTACGTCGACATCCCAGACCGACTATGCGAGAGGGGCAGGTTCGGTGCGAAGGCGGGTGCAGGATACTACCGCTACACGCCTTCATCTTCTCCTGAACTCGACGTCGAAGTGCGGGAAATCATCGCCGAGGCGCAGCGACTTCGCCGTGCTGTCGTCGGTGGCCCCAACGTCGACCTGGGCGAATCGGCGATCGTGCAGAGGATCGTCATGGCGATGGTTGTCGCGGCTAGCGACGTAGTGTCTCGCGGTGTAGCCGGGCGCGCAAGTGATATCGATGTTGCGATGACTAGCGGGTTCGGATTCCCAAAGTGGCACGGCGGTCCGATTCGGTACGCCTCCGGGCAGTCTCGGCAGTGGCAACTTGAGGGTCTCGAGCAGGTGTTCCGTTCGGACCCCCTGGCGTACTCGTCGTTGGAGCCTGTGTCGACCGGGAAAGTGCCAGTTGCGATCGAAGGAATATTGTCACTCGCCCGGGACGGCGTCAGTATGGTCGATCGATAAGACGCGAGGGGCCAGCCAGCCGGTCTTCGGCGCGAGTACTGCAGGCCCCCGCCAGTCACCGCTGATTGAAGTCTCTCAGCGTAAAGGGTAAGGTAAATTACCTGCCAACCGGTTGGTGGGGATGTTTGCCAGGAGCCTTAGAAACTCGTCGGAGCACCGCCACTAGTTTGCAAGTGCCTGGGTTCGCCCGTTCAAGAGAAAGTGTAGGTAATACAGTGTCCATTTCCCCGGCTGACATCAAGATCGTCATAGACGCACTCCAGGATTCAGAGTGGGATGAGGCAATCGTCTCTATAGGCGACGTGACGATATCCGTGGCTCGCAACGGGGCGAGTCTGGCGCACACCAGCGGGGCCCCAGCCGCCACACCAGCGCCCGCAGCGGCGACGCCTCCTCCCAGTGTCGCGTCTGTAGCCGCACCTGAAGTCCCCGCTCCCCAACCGGCGACGGCGACGTCCATTGAGACTGACGCCTCGGACACGGTCGTTACTGCCCCGAGCATTGGCGTCTTCTGGCGAGCACCTCAACCGGGCGCCGCGCCGTTCGTAGAAGTCGGCACTCGTGTTTCTAAGGGAGACGCGCTTTGCATCGTCGAGGTGATGAAACTGATGAACAACATAACGTCACCTGTAGACGGGGTTGTCACGGCAGTCCACTGCGAGAATGCGGCAGCAGTCGAATTCGACACACCCATGTTCACGATCAAGGCCGATTGACATGAAACGTGTTCTAATCGCCAATCGCGGGGAGATCGCAGTGCGCGTTGTTCGCGCGTGCTTCGATGAGGGGCTCGAAAGCGTACTGGTTGTCTCTGCTGCGGATCGCGAAAGTCTTGCGGCAAAGCTCGCCGACGAAGTCGTCGTCATTGGCCCTCCCTCGGCGACAGAGAGCTACTTGTCCATCGACCGCGTAATAGCGGCGGCGACACTACACAACTGCGACGCGCTTCACCCGGGATATGGATTTCTTTCCGAGCGCGCAGAACTCGTCGACGCGTGCGAAGAGAACGGCATAACGTTCGTCGGTCCGCCCGCTGCCGTGATGCGTCGATCCGGCGACAAGTTGCAGGCACGCGCCATGGCCGGCTCTATCGGCATCCCGACGGGTGTCGGAAGTGAGGGCTTGACTGACCTGAGCCATGCGATCGATCAGGCAGAGGCGCTCGGCAGTTATCCGCTGCTCCTCAAAGCGTCTGCTGGCGGTGGGGGGCGTGGCATGACGATCGTGCGGGACATCAGCGATCTGGAGCGGAACTTCGAGCGTTCGAGCACCGAGGCTCTGCAAGCGTTCGGTGACGGAACGCTCTACTTGGAACCGTATATCGAGAAGGCACGTCACATCGAGGTTCAAATCCTGGCCGACGCCGATGGGAACGTGATTCATCTGGGGGAGCGTGATTGCTCTGCTCAACGTCGTTACCAAAAGATTATTGAAGAGGCGCCGAGCGTCGGCTTGCCCCCTGCGCTTGTCGAGCAGGTCAGAGAGTCGGCAGTTGCGCTCGCTCGCAACCTGGAATACATCGGTGCTGGCACCGTCGAGTTCCTGGTTGACGTCAAGCGCGAAACGTTCATCTTCCTTGAACTGAATGCGCGTGTGCAGGTGGAGCACCCTGTAACAGAGGTGGTGACGGGTATCGACATTGTGCGGGAACAGTTCCGAATTGCTCGCGGAGAGCGGCTCTCGGTTACACAGGACCAAATTCGAATTTCAGGTTATGCCATCGAGTGTCGCATCAACGCGGAGGATCCCCGCCAAAATTTCATGCCGAGTCCTGGAGTGGTGACTGAGTGGACCATGCCAGCCGGCTCTTTCGTCAGGGTGGACACGTATATGGCGACTGGGGCAGTAGTCCCCCCTTACTACGACTCGCTAATTGCGAAACTGATTGTCCATGCTAGCAATCGCTCCGACGCGGTCGAACTGATGGGACGCAGCCTGCGGAAGGTGGCAATCGGCGGGATCTCTACCACCGTGCCGTTGCATCAGGAAATTATTGGCGATCCGGTGTTCCGCACGGAACCGATCACTACGAAATGGCTCGAGGAAGAGTTCTTGCCAGCACACAACTACTGAGAGGCAGAAGTGGACTACACCACGATTGTGCTCGAACGTGACCCTCGCGTGGCGTGGATTACGCTCAACCGCCCGGAGAAGCTGAACGCGCTCAACGCCCTCCTGCTAGACGAACTGGAAGACGCTCTGGATCGGCTCGCCACTACGGATAATCGCGTGGTCGTCATCAAGGGCGCAGGCAGGGCTTTTTCGGCCGGGTACGACATCTCGCGTTCGGATGACGATTACACAGCAGAGAAATCCCCTGTCGACGACTACGGTCACCTCGTCGGTCATATGGACAGGTTCACTAAAATCTGGCGCCATCCTCAGCCAGTCATTACGGCAGTTCACGGCGTCTGCGCCGCTGGTGCGACGCAACTATGCACTTTCAGTGACATCACCCTCGTCACCGATGATGCACGCATCCAGGCCTCTCCCTCATTGCCGCTTGGCGGAGGATTCATCAGCCCCCTCTGGAGTCATCTGGTTGGGCCCAAGCGCGCGAAACTGATGTCCTTTGACGCAGGCCGCTTCATTGACGGACGAACCGCATCCGACTGGGGCTGGGCGACGGAGTGCGTGCCCGCTGACGATTTCGATGAGCATGTCCGCCGAACTGCAGAGTCGATCGCCCGGACGCCGGCGTCACTTCTCCGTATGAAGAAGGTAGCCGTGAACAGGGCTGCGGAACTCGAGGGGTTCCTTACCGTCGCGCGCATGGGGGCCGAGACTGATGCTCTGCTGCACATGACGCCAGAAGTGCGCCAGATGTCTGAGAATATCCGGCGCTTAGGGCTGAAGCAGGCGATCGCTGAATTCAACGAGGTCGGGCTGTGACAGTCGACGCATATCCCACCTATTCGCAGCTCCCCAACCTCGGGGACCTCGATATCAAGCACTCCTGGGATGTGCTCAGGGCGCCGCTCGGTGCACTGGCAAAGATCACCCCTGACCATCGTCTTGCTGCAATCGCTACGGTCTCTCAAGGAAAATCGTTGCCGCTCAACCTGAGCCTCACGGCATTCGACCCACCGTTGTTCAGCAGACCGGGGCTCGAGCATGAAGTCTACGAGCCAAACCGGAACAGTGCAGAAGACCTGCTTCACCGCTTCAACCCGCAGGCTTCAAGCCAACTCGACGGGCTTGCCCATGTCCGCGCACGCGAGTTGGGATACTTCGCAGGACACAAGGACCTTGACGAAGCGAGGCAAGCACTCGGTGTGCACCATTGGGCTCGCGAAGGAATCGTCGGGCGCGGAGTGTTGCTCGACGTCAAGTTGTTTCGAGAAGCGACGTCGAGGAGTGCCGACTCGTTCGATGGGTCGGTGATCGATCGGGCCGAGCTTCAAATGGTCGCTGAGACGCAAGGGGTCGAGCTGAGCCCCGGCGACGTTCTATTGGTGCGGACGGGCTGGGTTGAGCAGTACCTGGAAGGCCAGCGCGAACCGGAGACCGTCGGCGCAGGCACGTCTCGATGGACCGGACTTGCCGCTGATCACGACATGGCGGAATTCCTATGGGACAGCGGCGTCGCCATCGTGGGCGCCGACAATCCCGCTGTGGAAAGTGCACCCGGTGACCCGGCGGCCGGCTCACTTCATCGGCGACTGCTGCCCGGTTTGGGCATTCCGCTATTCGAACTGCTGAAGCTCGACGAACTCGGGGAGTATTGCCGCCAGCTCGGACGGTGGGAGTTCCTCTTTGTCTCTGTGCCGCTTGGGCTCGAGGGTGGAGTGAGTTCCACTGCCAACGCCATCGCTGTCCTATAAACCGAGACAACTCTTGCGTCTTCTGCTAAGCTCTAAACAACCAACCGTTTGATAATGAGAAAAGATGACACTGATGTCGACCATCACGACCGAAGCCTTCGCCGCTGAAGCGGACAGTTGGCTGGAGGAAAACGTTCCGTCACGCTGGCGCGACCATCGCAGCGAGCTCTCCGAGGCGGAGGTGTTCGAAATAAATCGTGATTGGGACCGGCGCCTGTGGGCCGGAGGCTTCGCGGGGCTCACGTTGCCGACAGAGTTTGGCGGGCGGGGATTGGGTCTCGTCGAGGAGATCACCTTCCATTTCCTTGCGGCTAGCCATCACGCCCCCGACGGACTGGGTCGCGTCGGGAAAGTTCTGACAGCACCCACGTTGATTGCTCACGGAAGTGAGACTCAACGCGCGAAGTACCTGCCGGCAATTCTCTCCGGAGAAGAAATTTGGTGCCAGGGCTTTTCAGAGCCCAATGCCGGCTCTGATCTCGCCGCTGTTTCCTGTAATGCCACCAAGGTCGACGGCGGCTACATCATCCGCGGTCGAAAAACGTGGACGAGCCACGGTAAGTACTCCGACCGCTGTCTACTCTTGGCGCGAACAGAGAAAGATGGCAGGCGACACAAGAACCTGAGCGTCTTCCTTGCCGACTTCAAGCAGCCGGGAGTTTCGGTCACCGGGATTCGCCAGATATCTGGGTCCATGCGTCTAAACGAGACTCATTGGGACGGCGCGTTCATTCCTGACAGCGACCTCGTGGGTGAAGCTGGAGACGGGTGGCGGATTGCCATGACCGTTCTGATGAACGAGCGGGGTGGCGTCGAAGCCGCCACTCGCTACGTGGAAGCCCGCGCCGACATCGATCTTCTTATCCAGCTCGCCGGCGGGGATGCCGCGTACGCACGAGAGATCGACGAACTGGAGACGAGGGTCGAACTCCTTCGGTGGATGCTCTCATCTGCCGTCAATCGTCAGGATGACCCGGTCGCCTACGGGCGAATCGCGGGAATACTGAAGGTCTACTGGAGCGAGCTCCTGCAGGACATCACCCGACTCGGCCTGCGTGTCTCGGATGAGTCGAACCGCTCGCTGTGGCAGACACGTTATCTCAATACGAGAGCGGCCTCGATCTACTCAGGGACCAACGAAATCCAACGAAATATCATCAGCGAAAGAATCCTGGGACTCCCACGATGACCATATCGATTCTCAATGAAACCCGCACGAGCGAACTGGGAGAGGCTGCCGCAGACGCCATTGCAAACATCCTGGCGAGGGCTACAAACGGCGCCAGTATCTCAACCTTCATCGAGGGCGAGCCTCCTCTGGCCTGGGCTGACCTGGCCGACGCGGACTGGGATCAACTCGGGCTGATAGAGGACGGGGAAGGAGCCTCGCTGCGAGACCTGGCGGAGTTTGCCCGGCGCTGGGGCTACAGCTGTGTGCAGGTTCCGCTCATCCCTACCATCCTTGCGAAGCGGCACTCCGCTGCTGCAGCGTCGGTTCGCGGCCCGGTCACTTTCTCGCTCGCTAAAGGGGATCCGAGCGGTCCCTTCTTTGCGCCGTTCGGCCAGGTCGAGGGAATCTCGTTCCTTCTCGACCTCGACGGGGAAGGTGTCCTGGTGGATATGCCCGAGGGTGCCACCGAGAGCTTCGCTCCCACGTTCAGAGGCACGTCGGTCCACCTGCGGTCTAATTTGTCGCCAGACTTCCGTCGCGAACTCGCGGTGTTGTGGGCGGCGGAATCGGCGGGAGCAGCCCGGCGACTGCTCGACGACGCAGTCGCGTACGTGAAGGAACGTGAGCAGTTTGGTCGCCCAGTCGGCTCTTTCCAAGCTGTAAAGCACCGACTAGCGAGCGCGCTGATCGCGACAGAGGCTGCCGAAGCTGCTGTTACTTGGGCCAGCCTTGATGCCCAGCGGGTGCATAAGACTGCCGCGTTTGCGGTGGATCAGAGTATCGCTGTGGCAGAAGCAGCAATCCAAGTGCACGGTGGTCTCGGTTTCACGTGGGAGATGGGTCTCCACTTCTATCTGAAGCACATGCTCCAAATTCGCGACCTGCTCCCGGGTCTGAGCCACGTCTAATCTGTAGACCATTTCTCGAGCGGATCGACCGAACATCACTGGGGCCTCTTACTGGACTTCCGTCCCTCCTGCGGCCACTAATGTTACGAATGAGTTGGAGCGAGGCAGTCCTGCTCTGGCCGAGCAGAGGCGCGACCACGAAGTTCCGGGGACGGAACCATTCTGATCAAAGAGGGCGGCCCGGAGATTGCCCGGTCGGTGGCTCGCACTGGTGAGATGATGGTCTTCGTGGACACAAACTAGATCGACGAAGTCGTGGAAGGTCTCCTGGGTAAGCGGGGGACGAGCCGTAAGTACGCCGCCATGGCTCGCGCGCATACCGCGCCGGAGAGTACGTGCGCCATGGCATCCGCACGTATGCGATCGGTCCCGTGGACGGCGCTGCACCAACTCGAACCAACTCAGATGGGAAGCGCCTCAAGGGGCCGCTTCGAGGCCGGGAGCGTTCCCATACGTCGACGGCCTGAAGCCGTCCATTCCCCGCTCGCGGTAGTGAAACCAAAAGCGCTGACGGCCAGGGAGCCTGGAGTAGTTCGAATCGATTCCGAGCTTGTGCGCCGAGTCAATCGGCCAATTCGGATTATAGAGTGCTTCTCGCCCAATTGCGATCGTGTCAGCCCTGCCGGAAGAGATAATCTGTTCGACGTGCTGCGCATGGACAACGAGTCCACGGCATTGGTCATGATGTTGACCTCGCTGCGAATTTCTGCGGCGAAATTGACCAGCGGGGCGTAAGAGGACCGGCGATCCAGAGCTCGCTTGCCGATCCCACCCGCTGAGGAGTCGAGCAAATCGACACCTTGGGATTTCAGTACGCGGGCAAGTGCGATCGTGTCGTTCAGCCATCCAGCGCCGTCGACGCAGGAGACCCGCACTGCCAGCGGTTTGCAGTACGCGGGCAAGTGCGATCGTGTCGTTCAGCCATCCAGCGCCGTCGACGCAGGAGACCCGCACTGCCAGCGGTTTGCCTTGCCGCCATACCTTCCGAACAGCATCGACGCAGTCGACGAGCAAGCGAATGCGATTGGAGAATCTACCGCCGTAGGAATCAGTGCGGTGATTCGTCGCTTCCGATAGGAACGTGTGTAGCAAATATCGTGTGCGGCATGAAGCTCCAAAACCTCGTCGCCCGCCTCATTGGATCGCCGAGCGGCCTTACGGAAAGCGACTATCACCTCTGAAATATCGCCGGTGGTCATCAGTCGTTCAAGTGGACCCTCGCGCGTCGACTCTTGCGGAGAGGCGCTCGGGACGAGCGCTTCCCATGTCGACGGTCCCGCTGCTCTAACCTCCTCGGGGGATAGCCACCGGGTCGGCTCCCATGGCGGCTTTTCCATTACTTTCCGGCCTGGATGCATGATTTGGATCCCGGGTACGGTGCCAGCACGCTTGATCAAATCCACGATGCGCCGAAACTCGGGAATAAAAGCTATCGTTCCAGATGCCCAAGTCACCAAGCGTCCCGCGCGCGCGCTTTTCGACCGTAGTTCCTTCTTGGAAGACAAGGCCGGCGCCACCTTCAGCGAATCGCCCATAGTGCATGAGGTGGAAATCGGTCGGGTGGCCTTCCTGTCCAGAGTATTGCCACATTGGTGAAATCAGGATTCGGTTACTGAGACGAATGTCGCGCAGATCAAGTGGTGTGAAAAGTCCGGTCATCTCTCGTCTCTTTTTCTTCGATGTTGTAAGTTGTTAGCAGGCAGCATGTTAGAAAGTGTCGGCGTTCTGCTAGTTCGATCGCCTTTAATCCTTCGGCGTCGCAAGTGCATCGGGCTCGCGTTTAGCGGACAAGTTTCCTGTGTCTGGTCCTCTTCTATTCACTGACCCCGATCCCACAGCCGCCGAGCGTTTGGTAGGTAGGGTTGGCTTGCACGAAGGCCAAATAGCGGTCAATTGGTTTAAGGTCTGCTTTGCGTCGCTGCTGCAGCGTCGGTTCGCGGCCCGGTCACTTTCTCGCTCGCCAGGGGATCCGAGCGGTCCCTTCTTTGCGCCGTTTGGCCAGGTCGAGGGAATCTCGCGCCTTGTCGACGTCGACGGGGAAGGTGTGCTGCTGGACTTGCCCGAGGGTGATATCGAGAGCTTCGCCCCCACGTTCAAAGGCACGTCGGTCGACCTGCGCTCTAGTTTGTCGCCAGACTCCCGTCACGAACCCGCGGTGTTGTGGGCGGCGGAATCAGCGGGCAGCCCGGCGGCTACTCGACGACGCCGTCGCGTACGTCAAGGAACGTGCGCAATTTGGTCGCCCGGGCGGTTCTTTCCAGGCGGTAAAGCACCGACTAGCCAGCGCGCTGATCGCAACAGAGGCTGCCGAAGCTGCTGTTACTTGGGCAAGCCTCGATCCCCAGCGGGCGCATAAACCTGCCGCGTTTTCTAACCTGTGGCAAGCGTGTAACGCGACGCGCTGACCGCAGTCGTGGCGCCACCGGTGCGGTGCTATCGTGCGGTGGTTGGGAGGCCAAGCACCGTCGCGGTCATCTCTACGAATGTGTCAATCATCTGTGTCGAATCAATGTCTTTCGTGTAGGGTCCGCGATGCCACTCGCGCACGCTGTTCAGCGCACCGATGATGTACCTTGTGAGCAGAATCTGTGCAACCGGGCTGGTGGCTTCGCCTGTCTCGACCGACCGAGTGACTAAGTCGAGGAGGTAATTGAACCAAGCTTGGCTGCGGGCACGGATGTTCGCGTGGTTCTCGCCGGAGAGGTGGCGTGCCTCAGTGAAGAAAATGTTTGCTCGCTCCGGATCTGCGACGTATGCTTCGCTGGTCGCGCGCAGGTATGTAACCAAATCTTGACCCGGCGACAGATTCAGCTTCTTCATCTGGTCGAATCTCGCTTCGGCATTCGCAAAGGAGCCGTCGGGTATCCGGAATAGAAGGTCCTCTTTCGAGGGGAAGTAGTGGTAGAGGCTACCCTTCAGTACGCCTACCCTGTCAGCAACGGCCTGCACGGTGGTCGCCGCGTATCCGCGCTCTGACATGACGGAGATTGCGTGCGCCATGACTTCAGCATCGCGATTGCGGCGGGTAGCGGGTGTCGAAGTTTCGGTAATTGTCTCAGTCATACTCACTGCTTTCATCGGTCTTCACGGCGCGGCGCCTATCATCCAGATTGCTCCAAGCGTTTGGTCGCTAAAGATAAATACTATGTTTCGACCAATCGGATGTTTGACTGTACACTGGATCGATGTTCCGTTAGTCGTACGAAGGAGTGTCATGACTGAGGCGCCCGGAAATCCTCTCAACTGGGGAGGGGCTTCATGGACCGGACCGATTGGTTGGCCGGAGCAGGCTTCTTCAACGGTGATCGATCTCTCCGTGCGGCTGGAGGCGGGCATGCCGCGTCATCCCAACCATCCGCCTTTCTCGCTCACGCTCACGGGTAAGCATGGTTCCGGACGATATCCGAAGGGCATTTCAGCTACAGCCGAGATGATCACCACAGGTGGCCATCTAGGAACTCATGTCGATTCGACAGGACATGTGGCGCTCAACGGTTGCATCTACGGGGATCGCGACATAATCGAGCAGCAGGATTGGAACGAGGGTCTCGGCGTCGGCTCGGTGGAGGAGCTGCCACCTCTCATCGGGCCTGGGCACTTGGTAGATGCACCTGCACTTTTTGGGCGGGATCTCACGCCGGCGGACGGAATCGGAGCGGACGAGTTCGAGGCCTGGTTCGCGAATCGTCCTCGTCCCCAAAAGGACTCGATTGTCGTCGTGCGCACGGGACAGATGCGTCACTGGCACGACCCTCAGCGGTTTCTGGGCACAGGAGTAGGCGTTCCAGGTGTCTCGCTGAGCGGCGCGCAATGGCTTTCCGAAGTCGGCGTTCGTGCGGCGGGGACCGACACGATGAACTTCGAGCACAAACCGGATCCAGCCGTCGTGGCAATGGACGCGCACGTGCATCTCCTCGTGGAGAAGGGAATCCCGATCATCGAATTCCTCGACCTAGAGACGGCGGCATCCGCGGAGGCATACGAATTCTTCTTCATTGCGTCCGCGCTGCGAATTGGGGGCGCCTCTGGGTCACCTATTCGCGCCTTGGCATTGCTCTGATTTCTTCACACTCGTTACGAAAGGCTCCGTGGTGATACAGCAACACGTCGACTTCATCGATCAAACACTCCGAGATGGACCTCAGAGCCTGTGGGGAATGACCATGCAGGCTTACGACGCGCGCGACGCTCTTCCCCATCTCGCACGCGCGGGCTACCGCACGATAGACCTGTTCGGCGCCGGGGGAGTAACAGTTGCGGTGCGCGGCGGATTCAATCCCTGGGACAAGATCGATTACATCATTGCCGGGCTCCCGGGCAATGAGCTGCGTTCGGGTCTTCGCACCATCTCGGCCGGTGGGTTCGCACCGACTCCGCAGGCGATTCTGGACCTTTGGATTCAGACGGTTGTGAAGCACGGGTTGAAGAGCATGTGGCTATACGACTGTTTGTTCGACATGGACTTGATGAAGCACATGGCAGCGGTCGTTACGGATGCGGGTGGTGTCCCCGTGCCTGCCGTCATGTATGGCCTTACGAGCGTTCACGACGATGCGTTCTTCGCTGAGCGAGCCGCCCAGATGGCGACGTGGGAGGGCGTTGAATCCATCTATGTAGAGGACGCTGCAGGCCTTCTGAAACCCGAAAGGGCCAAGACACTTCTCCCCGCATTGCGGGAGGCCGCCGGGTCGAAGGCCTTGGAGGCGCATTTCCACAACACGACCGGGCTTGCGCCGCACAACTATGTGATCGCGCTCGAGAGTGGTTTCGAGCGCCTACATACGGCGTCGCGACCGATGGCAAATGGACCTTCACTGCCGTCGACCGAAGCGATGGTGACCATTGTGGAACACATGGGGCACACTCATTCCCTCGACAAATCGACATTCGAGCCGGTCGCCGAGAACTTCCATCGACAAGCTGTGCGCGGCGGACACCGTCTGGGCACCCCAGTGGAGTACGAACCTCGTGTCTACGACCACCAGCTTCCCGGGGGCATGACCGGCACCCTCATCAATCAGCTTAAGAAGCAGAAGATGAGTCACCGGTTCGAGGAGGTCCTTGAGGCTATCCCGCAGGTGCGTCGTGATCTTGGCGAACCAATCATGGCGACGCCATTTTCACAGCTTGTGGGCATTCAGGCAGTGATGAACATCATTACCGGAGACGCGTACAGCCTGGTGCCGGATGAGGTCATTCACTACGCCCTTGGTCACTATGGACCTTTGGCCGCTCCGCTTGACCCGAACGTTCAGGATCGGATCATGTCGACGCCTCGGGCGAAAGAACTTTCCACCTGGGAGCGCCCCGACCCGAGTCTTAAAGAGATCAGGAAGATATATGGGAAGGCCGTCAGCGACGAAGACCTTCTGATGCGCTTTCTGACCTCCGATGAAGAGGTCGACAAGCTCGCCGGCGTGAAGCTCCGGACAGATCCGCGTAGAAGCAGCAACGAAATCGTGAACCATGTCGTCGACCTCGTCGAGGAGTCCCGCCCCTTGACTGGCCTGCGCGTGGGGGGTGCCGGCTTCGATGTGACTCTGGGCAAATCGTCGGCGGTCTAACCCTGCCGTTTGGAGCGAATGGGTCAGCTGGACTAGCGCGAACATAACGAACGGCCTTGCGGACGAGAGTTCTCCTCCACAAGGGTTGGTCACGTGGTCCAAACGCTTGGTTAGTACTAAACTGAGGGGAGCTTTTCAGCAGCGCTAATCGGCGACGAACTACGGGAGCAGTTTCAGATGAGGCCAATTACGAACGAAACCAAGGTCCCGACGCAGCGTAGGAATAGAGATTCCGAAGTGATGGCACACGCCATCGAGGTGATGTCAGAGCGTGGCTATGCTGCCACCACCGTTCAGGTGGTCTCGGACCGGGTCGGCGTCCTCAAAGGCAGTCTGTACCACTACTTTCCCTCCAAGGAAGTCCTGCTATTCCGCATTCTCGATGAATCCTTTTCGAGGGCCGAAGCGAAGTTCGAACAGATGAAGGAACTGGGTCTCCCTCCAGGCCAAGAGATCCTTGCCTACCTCCGCACCACTTGCGAGTCATATCTCAATGATCCCGATCGCGCCAACATCTTCTTCACGGAAGCCCGCCACCTCGCCGGTGAGCACCGGGCGAACATCCGTGAGCGCAGCGCGAACTGGTTCAACTACATCCTGGACTTAGTGACAAGGGCGGTCGAGAGCGGTGAAGCCAAGAGCAGCGTGCCGCCGGTTCTTTTGACCAAGTACGTTATCGGCGCCCTTAACAATGTGCGCACTTGGCATCGGGGAGTCCACGGCAAAGATTTCACGGCCGACCAGATGGTCGATGCCTTCGTGGAATCGACCGCAGCGGTGCTCGGCATCGACACCGCTTAAGGCGTCAGAGACGCTCGACGACCATGGCCACGCTGTGATCGACCGGCGGTGGGCACAAGGCCTCCAAATCGAACTGAACGTCTTGCCTTCAAAGGGGGTTCTGTTAGCGTCGCTAGACGCGGGTTTCGAGCATCCCAAAGGGCACGTCGGGCGGGATGAGGTGGTTGGCCCGGGCCGAATGCTTAGCCCACCGGCGGCGTTCCTTGACTTGCTGGTTCTCCTCAAGCAGCCGGTAGAATGTGGAGACCGGACCGAGGTACGTCTACGACATCACGGCTACGCCAAGCAGGGCTCGGTCTACGGTTACTCCGGGGTCCGCGGGCTGAACGCACTGGCGCAGCTGGCGGCTCCTGAGGGGTCCGCAGCAGCTGAGGCGGGGAACTCTGAGCTTGAGCGTTTGCGCCGGGAGAACGCGCAGTTGCGGATAGATAACGAGTTCTTGGGAAGAGCCGCAGCCTTCTTCGCTTCCAAGCAGCAGAATCGGAATGCTTCGAGCTGATGGAGGCGGAGAAGGCTTCTATATATCTCGTCAACCCCAATTTCGCTGCCGGCGGCGGTGTTGAGGTCGCGGTAGAGAGTCGTCGGGCGAGGTAGCGCTTGATGCAGCGGCGGACCTCGCGGTCTGTCTTGGTCGGCGTAAGCGCGGGTTTGGGGGTGGTGGACCATCCTGACAGGGCGCGGTTGAGGCGCCTGTCGCCTCCGCGGTTGAGCCGGTGCCGGGTGGTGTTCCCGGAGGAAACCGGGATGTGGTCACGCACATCCGGCGAGAGCGGCCAGGACGGTGGCTGCGGTGACCGGCCCGATCCCGGTCCCCTCGACCAGGGCCGCGGCGGGGCTGGCCTCGACGAGCTCGCCGGTCCGGTTCGTGTTGTCAGTGATCCCGAAGTCGAGGGCGGAGATCCTCTTGGCCAGCCGGACGGTCTCGGCGCGGGCGGTCGCGGCGGCGAGGTCCTCCTCCGGGGCGCCACCGGGAGTTCTTCCCGATTCTCCTGGCACCGAGGGGACTCCGGGCGTCCATGCCGAGGCCGGCAATGCGTACGAGCGCGGTCAGGGCGTTCACCGCCCTGGTCCGCCCGCCAGTGAGTTCATCCCGGGCGGTGAGGAGGATCCGGGCTGCCGCCCGGATCCCTTCGTCCATCCGCGGGCTGCGCAGCTGCTCTTCGTCGAGGGGAGCACGGCGGCGGCGATGCGCCGGGCGTCGATCGGGTTCCACTTGCCGATGCCGCGGCGTCCTGCCCTGCCCATCCGCGCCGCTTCGACCGCCCCGTAGCCAACAAGCCCCGCCTGGCGGGCGGGCGGGGCCCCGTAGCTGCCGACGCCCTCGATGACGCACGGCCGTACTTGGTCTTGTCTTTGATCAATGCTGGCCTCCTGAGTTTTGCGCCTTCGGGACCATTATTGAAGTGTCCAGAGCCTCGCGGGGGTGCTTTACGTTGGTCGGTGGCCGCGAGCACCCGTGACTGGATGTGTTCCTGACTCGCTGAGCCTTCCAGAGGTGCTGCGAACTCTTCGCGGTACGTCACCGACGAGGACAAACAGCATTTCGCAGTCGCCTCCCGTGCCCACGGCTCAAGCCGGATGCCTACTTCGACCCAGAAGCCGAACACCTGCTGGCATCAATGTTCCTCGCCGCCACCCTGGATCAGCGGCCGATGACCATGTGTGCACCGGATCACGACCCAAGTCAGCAAGGAACCGGTACAGATCCTTGAGCAGCATGATTGCCCGCTGCAGCCCGCCGGCTTGCAGGCCACCATCAATTTCGCCGCGAAGCAGCGTGAAGGCGTGTTCGGGACCGCGGAAAAATGGTGCAGTGCCTGAAAAACCGCAACACGCTGCGCTGGATTGCCCGACCGGTGGTGCTACTGTCGCCACGGACGTCCGGGCCGGTTCAATCCGCGGCGGTTCGCCGCCTCGAGTGAGACCCTGTACGTCCACTCTAAGGAAGGCGTCGGAACGGCTGCACCGTTGACGACTGCGCTCACGGTGGGTCCGGCCGCTTCAAGAAGTTCAGGCGGCGGTTTCCGAAATGGTAGGCGAGGGCACCGAACGACTCCACGCGCCGTGCGACCGACGGCGAAAGCGCCCCGTCATACGACACTCTTAGCCTGAGCCTCGGCCACTACCGGGGCCGATTGCTGCCAATCCCGGTAGTCAGCCACGATTGGAGACGCCGCCACGAGCCCGCCGTCCACCGGGATAACCTGCCCCGTAATAAACTCAGAGCCGTCCGACCCGAGAAACAACACCACGTCTGCGATCCGCTGCGGCGGTACGACCTGGGTGGTGAGCATGTTCCGTTCATAGATCCCGGGCAGCTCCGGCTGTCAAGAACGTGGGTCACTGTGATGATGGGGCAACCCTGACGCTGAAGGTAATCCAAGGAGTCCCGTATGAGCCAATAATGATTGGCCAGTTTGTATCCCAACGCGTGGCGGGTAGCCAGATGCTCGGTTGCTCTGGCCGTCAGGTCCTCACTCATCGGGGGCCGTATTGAACCGCACCGGGTTTGATGGAGGCAGTGATTACCCGAAAGGATTAAGCACATGCCAGCACCATCGAAGTATCCCGCGGAGTTGAAGGAACGAGCCACCAGGATGGCCCTGGACGCTAGGAAGGATCCGGCGACCAGGACCGGTGCGTACCGCCGCGCGGCGAGCAGCTCGGCGTCAACCCCGAGGCGCTGCGGACGTGGGTCAAGCGCGCGGAGGTCGACGAGGGCCTGCGACCGGGCACCACGAGCGATGAGGCAGGCCGGATCGCTGAACTCGAGCGCGAAGTCCGGGAGCTGCGTCGGGCGAACACGATCCTGAAGCAGGCGTCGGCTTTCTTCGCGGCGGAGCTCGACCGCCCGTCCAGGTGATGTGTTCCTTCGTCGAGGAACACCGTGACGAGCACGGGGTCGAGCCGATCTGCCGGACCTTGGAGATCGCCCCGAGCACGTACTACGCCCACCGCTATCGTCCCGCTTCCGACAGGAGCATCCGGGACGCGGAGTTGACCGAGGAGCTCAAGACCATCCATGAAAAGAACTACGGGGTATATGGGGCGCGGAAGATGCATGCAGAGCTGCGCCGGCAAGGCTACGAGGTTGCACGCTGCACCGTGGAACGCCTCATGCGCGAGGCCGGGCTGCGCGGGATCTCCCGCGCCAAGGGCCCGCGGACAACAAAACCGGCACCGGAGACAGACCGGCCGGCGGATCTGGTCAATCGCCGGTTCACCGCGGATGCCCCGAACCGGCTCTGGGTCGCAGACATAACCTATGTACGCACCTTCGCCGGCTGGGTCTATGCCGCGTTCGTGCTCGATGTCTTCTCCCGCCGAATCGTCGGCTGGCAGATCTCCACCAGCCTGTATACCGAGCTGGCACTCGATGCCCTGGAGATGGGGATCTGGACCCGGAATAGGGAAGGGACGGACCTGACCGGCCTCACCCATCACAGCGACAGAGGAGTGCAGTATCGCGCCATTCGCTACGCCGAACGTCTGGCAGAAGCCGACGCAGTAGCGTCGGTGGGCTCGCGCGGCGACAGCTACGACAACGTGATGGCCGAAGCGCTGAACTCGCTGTTCAAGGCAGAGCTGGTCCGTAACAAGAGGCCGTAGAAAGACATTAACCATCTCGAGATCGCTGTCGCCGAGTACGTCGATTGGTACAACAACCGGCGTCTCCACAGCGAAATCGGCTACCTGCCGCCCATCGAATACGAACGGCTCAACGCCGGGTAAACCCAACCAGAACTAATGGCAATTTCCAACTAAGAAACCCTCCATCAAACCCGAGGCTTGACATATCCTGCACTGTGGCCTCCGGCCACTCCCGTGCGAGTTCGGACAAGGCATGGAGATCGACCTTGGCATATACCGCGGTCATGGTGTCACTGCGATGGCGCAGCAATTGGCCGGCCTCGGCAAGACTGCCACCGCCGGCCAAGACGGCGGTCGCAGCACTGTGCCGAAGCCGGTGGGCACCGACAGGACCTGTAATTCCTGCCCGCCGTGCTGCTTTCACTACAACGTTCGTCACTCCGATGCGGCTGAGTGCCCGGTAGGGGGCACAGCCGATGAGGAAAACATGACGCTCACCGGCTGTGGCCTGCCTACGCGCACGCAGATATCCCGCGACGGCATGACCGACATCAGCAGGTATCGGCATCAGTTGGCAATCGTTCGCCTTGCCAGTGACACGTACCGTTGCGGCCCGCCAGTCAAAATCCTCGAGCTCGAGCCCCGCGACCTCAGCTCTCAGCCCCAGGCGTACCAGCAGCAGCATGATCGCCCTGTCCCTGTCGGAAGCTTCGACCTCGAGCAGAGATGCGATTTGCCGGGCCGGCAACGCTTGGACAATTTCCGTTGCCCGGCTTTTCCGCACGGGACCGATCGCAGCGGCAAGGTAAGTCCTGGTGTTGCCGGAGAGGAACATCCAGCTAAAGAACGCCCTGAACGACGTCGACGACACGACGGAAGACGCCGACCACCGGACCGACCCGCTGACCAAAAACCGGTTCACCTCCGCGACCGTGACTCCCGCCAGCCCGATGCCACCCTGATCGACATGCCAGCGGACAAACGCACGGACATAGAAAACATAGACTGCTACGGTCCTGGCCGCCAGCGCTCTTTCCAGAACCAGATACGAGGAGAATTCTGTTAGGAAACCAGCCTCGTCATCGCCGAACCCAGCACCGGCCGAGGCACCGCCTTCCGCCCTTGAATCCGGCAGAATGAATTCCACCAACTGCCGCAGTGCAATCGGTACGCCCCGGTGCGGTCCAGCCAGGCCCTGTTCGGAGCAGAAACGCTCCACTGATGCCCAACATCTCCTCGGCGCTAATGTTCTGCCCGGCCATCCAACCCGACAGATGTTCGCCAATAAATGGAACCTGCCACGCCGACAGTGGGCCGCTGATTCGAACTTTGCTGGGATTAGTCATGATGCTGGTCCTTCCATGAGTATGGGAAGACAAGCATCCGGTAGAACAGCAGGTTATGCCGACGTTCAGGGCCTCTCAACGAGGCCCTGACCGGCACGGAAACAAAAACATCGGCATAATCAGAACATCGGGATAAGCATCGTTATGCCGATATCGGCATAACGATGCCCCAGTCTACCAAGATCTTCCCGTCCATCCCGGCCCTCGTTGAGCGGGCCTACGTTGAGAGTGTGCTTTTTTCCCATACAGGCAATGCGTTCGGGTTACTTGGTGACCTTGCCCATGCGTGTGGCGATCGGGGTAGTGAACAGAGGTTGGGTCAGGAACCAAGCGGCGGCGACCAGAACCAGGGAGACTAGGAAGACCACCAACCCCCACCAGTCCACAACGTCCCGCGAGGTGTACATGTGGTTCAGGTTCCGCAGGGCCCCGGTAAAGAACACCAGGAACACGTGCACGATCGTGAACGCCACGAAGTAGAGCATCACCGGGAAATGGATCGCACGGGCCCACTCCACCGGGTATGCACGATTGAGCCGTTCGGCCTTCTCCGGCCACCAAGTGGAGAACCGGATCCCGGAGAGGACCGCCAGCGGCGCGGCGATGAACACGGTGATGAAGTAGGCCATGAGCTGCAGCGCGTTGTAGTGCACCCACCCGTTCTCTGTCGGCCAGTCCAGGGAGACGTACTGGATACCGGCCGAGAGCATGTTCGGGAAAATATCCCAACTGGTCGGCACGATGCGCATCCACTGCCCGGTGGCCAACAGCAGGACGATGAAAACCAGCCCGTTGAGCACCCACAGCACGTCCAGGCTCTGGTGCAGCCACTGCGACAGGGAGACCTTCTTCGGCGTGTTGCCCTTCGGCGAGAAAAACGAGTCCTTCTTCGCGGTCCAATACCCGGGTGGCTTGCGCTCGGTACGGACTTGCAGGCCCGTTCGGACGATGAGCACGATAAAGAACATGTTCAGGAAGTGCTGCCAGCCCAACCAGGGCCGGATACCGTCAGGGGCTGATCCCGGTTGGGAGGCGTGCCCGTCGTAGGTCGCAATGAACTGCTGCACAGTTTCCAGGGTCCGCAGCCACCGGGCGCCGAACGCGGCCGCTGCAGCCAGGACGAGCAGCCCGGCGACGATCGCGGCCGGCTTTACCCACGCCGGCCGGTTGGTCCGTTGCTGGCCCGTTTCGACGGCAGCGGGGGTGCCAGTGGCCGGAGTGTCCTTAGCTGGGGCCGTGGCGCCCCCCGCACGCGCCGGGGCGGCCATCCGGTTTGCTGACCGCACGGCCGGTGTCGACGCCGCGGCCGCTCGACGGGAATCTGCAGCAGGCGCCGACGGGGTGGATGGATCCACCGGGGTGATGGGGGATGCGACCGTGCCCATCCGGTGCCGCCCCGCGTTCGGGGCGGCTGCCTTGGTTTGCACTGCTGACGGATCGGCGGACGGCGTGGCGGGAGCGCCGCCCAAACGCGTTTTCGGAGCGCGATCTTCGTAGGTCTGGGCAGCGGCCGCGCCGCCGGCGTTCTGGCTGGGTGTTGCCGCGGCTGAGGGAGCCTCGACGGGTGACGGGGTGCCACCCATGCGGCGTTTCCGCGCAGGCGGTGCAGGCGCTGTGGTTGCCAGTGCAGCCGCGTCTGCCGATGCCCGGTTATCGGTGGCGGCCGGTGAATCCGCCGTGATCGGGGAGTCTGATGGCGCTGCCGGCGTGGGGTCGGACGCGGGCCGGGGGTGCTGTCCCATGTGTTCCGCTGTCCCGGCCGCTGCCGTCGCCGGCACGGGCGGCGACACGTGGCCGGGTTCCTGTGTGTCCGGTGTTGAGGCGGGCCGGGAGTCCATTCCCTGCACACCCGCAGGAGCAGCCAGTGGCGTGTAGCCCGCCATGCGGCGCCTGGCCGTGGGAGCGCCGGGGGTGTGGTCGCTGGTCATGGTAAGTCTCAGTCCTTGATCGGGGTAAAGGGCGCGTGGGCCGGGGGCGTCCGGCCGGTCAATTGCGGCGGTTGTTGATTTCCTTGATGAGCTGCGGGACCACGCTGAACAGGTCCCCGACTACCCCGAAGTCTGCGATTTCGAAGATGGGGGCGTCCTCGTCCTTGTTGATGGCCACGATGGTCTTGGCGGTCTGCATCCCGGCGCGGTGCTGGATCGCTCCGGAAATCCCCAAGGCTACGTATAGCTGGGGGGTTACGGTCACCCCGGTCTGCCCGACCTGGTAGGACTGCGGCACGTACCCGGCGTCCACTGCCGCCCGGGAAGCGCCTACGGCGGCCCCCAGGGAGTCTGCGAGGTCCTCCACGAGGGAGAACGCGTCTTCCGATCCAACCCCCCTACCGCCGGATACCACGGCCTTGGCCCCGCGGAGCACCGGCCGTCCGGTCTCGGCCGGGGCATCCGTGACCTCGACGATCCTGGCCCCGGGAGCTACTTGGGTGGCTACCGGCGCAGTGGTGACCTGCGGGGCTTCCACGGCCTGCGCGCGGGCTTCGACCGAGCCCGGACGCACGGTCACGATCATCAGGCCGCCCTCCACCGTGGACTCGGTGGTGAAGTCGCCGCCGAAGACCGCGTGTGAGGCGATGACCTCCTGGCCGTCCTCGTCGTAGCGCACCCCGACTGCGTCCGCGGCCACCGACCCGCCAGCCACGACCGCCAACCGGCCGGCCACTGCCTTCGAATCGTTGGTTGCCGGCACCAGCACCAGGTGTGCCGAGTAGGCCTGGATCGCGTCGGCCAGGGCGCCGACCTGGGCTGAGCCCAGCCCGGTGGCCACGGGGTCGGCCTCGGCCACGTATACGTGGGCCGCGCCCAAGGCCCCGAGCTGTGCTGGCAGGCTTTCGGTGGTTCCGGGGGCTGCGACCGCGACCGCCACAGGGGTACCGATGCCGGCGGCGGTTCCGAGCAGGGACGCCGCGGTCGACTTCGGCGATCCCTCGCCGGTGGTCTCGATCAACACGAGTACATTTCCTATGTTTGCCATGATGGGTTCCTTACTTCTTGGGCAGCACGGGCCTAGGATGCCGGAGCTGCGGCGGACCGATCAGGGGCCCGCGGGGTTCGACTAAAGACAGGACAGGGATTGTGTGCCCGGTCAGACCAGGCGGTGGGAGACGAGGAAGTCGGCCAACTGGGCTGCTGCGGTGCCGTCGTCGGTGATTTTCGGGCCGGCCTGTTTGGGCGGGCGCGCCGCGGCCGAGACCATCACCGAACGTACCGCGGCCGCCTCCGGCCCGGCCTGGATCCGCAGATCCGCGACCGACCAAGTCTCCAACGGTTTCTTCTTGGCCGCCATGATGCCCTTGAAGTTCGGAAACCTGGCCTCCGCGGTCTTCTCCGTTACCGAGACCACCGCCGGGTATTCCGAGGACAGCCGGAGCGTGGCCCCGTCAACCTGCGCCCGTCCCGACAGTTCGTTTGTGGTGATCGCAACCTCGTCCAGTCCCGGCAGCACTGGCCAGCCCAGGATCTCGGCAACCATCGCCGGGACCATCCCTCCCCGCCCGTCGGTGGCCTCGTTGCCGGCCACCACCACATCGACCCCGCCGATCTTGTCAATTGCGGCGGCCAGCACCCGGGAAGTCTGGACCATGTCCGACCCGGCCAGTGCAGGGTCGGACACCAGGACAGCCGTATCCGCGCCCATGGACAACAGCTTCCGGAGTGTCTTGCTGGCGTCCTCCGGGCCCATGGCCATCACCACGACCTCCGCGTCCTTGTTCGCGTCCTTGACCCGCAGGGCATTTTCCAAGGCACGCTCGTTGATCTCATCCGGCACCGGCTCAGACGCGGCCCGGTCCAAGATCCCGGACTCCAAATCGATCTTCCGGTCCGACCAGGTATCCGGAACCTGCTTGGCCAACACGACAATCTTCACTTCATTTCTCCTTTTCCGTAACACATTCATCTGGCTGCGTCCCTGCGGCGGTCACGCCGGTAGGGGACGGGGAATTGAGCAGCTGCTCAAGGCTCTTCGACTGTGTTCGTCGCCATAAAAGGGCGCTGGCAAGATGGTCAGTGCACCGAATCCGCCGGCCATCAGGACGAACGGGGGCTCGCCCAGCGGGACAAGCCCCAGCGCGAAGGTGCCCGCGGCCGTGCCGGCATACAGGACGAAGTTGTTCCATGCCAGCGCGTAGGCGCGCTTCTTGCCGGCCGAACGGGTCAGCATCTCCTGGCCGGTGCTGACGAAGGCCGAGCCGGCCGCGAAGGTGACCAGCCGGCCGATCAGGGAAGCCAGAGATTTTCGGCGGCGGTGGCTGCAACGATAAAACCGGTCATGAGGCCGGCACAGACTAGGTTCAACAGTGGCTGCGAGCCCTGCCGAACATGGATTCGGTGCAGGAGGCGTCCCCCGATGGTTGCCCCGATCGAGGACCCCGTTCCCTGTTCGGTGACAGATGCCAAGGCTGTTCAAGAGGGCAGCTGTGATACGGGCCTTGTCGCGGCCTGCCAACTTGACAAACGTGGGTCGGCCGAGCATCTCACTGGGCTTCGGGTGGATGCCGTAGACAGTCCCCGTGAAGTTGGCGAGGTTCGAGCACCACGATCTTCATGGGAGTTTCCTTCCGTCGACTAGTCAGGGTACTTCGGGCCGACACCTCGATTCAACATCAAAAGCAGGCCCTTAGTCAACCATGCGTTTGGTTTATTATCGCAATACGGCAGGGCAGGTGCACTTCGCCGTCCAACCACTTGGTTGACACTACAATTTGATGTGCAGGCAGATATTCAGAGGGGCCTGCAGAGCAGAATCTCCTGGAAGCCCACGCAGTTCGGAGTCCCTTCTCGGTCGCTCGCCCTCTTGCCGCTCTTCCTGGAGGGTAGCCCAGCGACCAGCAATCTGTTAGGCTGCTTATAAAACTACCGTTTGATTGTGAGAGAAAGTGATGATCGTGTCCCCGACCGAAGTCGACGCCTTTGCCTCTGAGGCAGAGGACTGGCTGAGGGTGAATGTGCCCGCCCGGTGGCGCGACCACCGCAAGGATTTGAGCGAGCGTGAGGTCTTCGAGATCGAGCGCGATTGGGACCGTCAGCTGTGGGCTGGCGGATATGCCGGTTTAGCGCTGCCGGAAGAATTCGGCGGACGCGGGCTAGGCCTAGAGGAAGAAATCACCTTCCACTTCCTAGCTGCTCGTCATCACGCGCCGGATGGACTGTCACGTGTGGGAAAGATTTTGACCGCTCCAACATTGATCGCGCACGGCAACGATCAACAGCGCGCAAAGTATCTGCCGTCGATCCTGGCGGGTGAGGAGATATGGTGCCAAGGATTTTCCGAGCCCAACGCAGGTTCTGATCTTGCAGGAATTTCTTGCAGTGCCGTGAAAGTCGACGGCGGCTACGTTGTCAACGGATACAAGACTTGGACCAGTCACGGCCAGTACGCCGACCGGTGCCTGCTGGTAGCGAGAACGGACAAGGATGCTCCCCGGCACAAGAACCTGAGCGTCTTCCTCGCCGATTTCAAACAGCCCGGAGTCTCTGTAACAGGCATTCGCCAGATCTCTGGATCCACGCACCTAAACGAGACGTACTGGGACGGGGCATTCGTCGCGGATGAAGATCTTGTCGGCGAGGCAGGCCAAGGATGGCGGATCGCCATGACAGTTCTGATGAACGAACGCGGCGGCGTCGAGGCCGCAACGCGCTACGTGGAGGCCCGTGCAGACGTCGACCTTCTGATTGAAATGGCGGGCGGCGACACGGCGTTCTCGCGGGAGATTACGAAACTCGAAACCAAGGTCGAGCTCCTGCGGTGGATGCTCTCCTCTGCGGTTAGTCAACAGGACGACCGTGAAGCGTACGGGCGGATTGTGGGCATCCTCAAGGTGTACTGGAGCGAGTTGCTCCAAGACATAACAAGTCTGGGCCTGAAGGTATCGGACGCGGCGAACAGGCCCTTGTGGCAAACCCGATATCTCGACAAGAGGGCGGCATCGATATACTCCGGCTCCAACGAAATTCAGCGAAACATTATCAGCGAGAGAATCCTGGGGCTTCCACGATGACGACGTCCATTCTGAGTAAGACCCTGCCCACCGAACTGGGTGAGGCAGCAGCCGAGGGAATCGGGGCAATCCTGGCCAAGGCGACAGCCGGTTCTAACATTTCCACGTTCGTCGAGGGCGCTCCGCCTGTGACTTGGACCGATCTTGCCGATGCTGATTGGGACCGGATCGGGATAGTGGAAGATGGCGAGGGCGCATCGCTGCGCGATCTCGCCGAATTTGCGCAGAGGTGGGGCTACAGCTGCCTGCAACTGCCGTTGATTCCCACTCTCCTCGCGAAGCGGCATTCGACCGAGGCCGCGGCGTCAAACGGTCCGGTGACGTTCTCGCTTTTCGTAGGAGAGCCGGAGGGCCCGTTCTTCGCCCCATTCGGGCAAATCGACGGTATCTCCTTTCTCTCAGAAGCAGGCAACGAAACTGGGGGTGCGGTCTTGCCGATGCCGGAGGGTGCGCCTCAATCCTTCGCTCCGACTTTCAGGGGGAGTCTGATTACAACGAAGTCAGTTCTTTCTTCTGAATTCCGGCGCGAACTGGCTGTGCTCTGGGCCGCTGAATCTGCGGGCGCCGCGCGTCGATTGCTCAACGAGGCGGTCGCCTACGTCAAAGAGCGGGAGCAGTTCGGTCGGCCTGTGGGGACGTTCCAGGCCGTCAAGCATCGCTTGGCGAACGCATTAATCGCCGCGGAATCGGCGGAGGCAGCGGTGATCTGGGCGAGTCTTGACCCTGATGGGTCCCATCGTGCAGCGGCCTTCGCGGTCGATCAAGGCATCGCTGTCGCGGAAGCTGCCATTCAGGTGCACGGCGGCCTCGGGTTCACATGGGAAATGGGACTCCATTTTTACCTGAAGCACATGCTGCAGATCCGCGACCTCCTCGGAGGGCTGGCCGATGCGTGAAGCAGTCATTGTCGGCCGTAAGGTCACCGATCGGCAGGGCATTTAAGGGGCACCTGACCGGCGTCCGAGCCCACGATCTGACGGCCGCCATGGTGGCGGCAGCTCTGGCGGACACACCAGGGCTGGACCCGGCCTCGATCGACGAGCTTATCGTCGGATGCCGGGTCCCCGGTAGGCGAACAGGGCGGAAATATCGCGCGAAGCGTGGCTGTAATGCTCGGTTACGACACCCTCTCTGGTACCACACTCAATAGGTATTGCGCTTCAAGTCTCCAGAGCACCCGCATGGCGTTCCACGCGATCCGCGCAGGCGAGGGATCAGCGTTCATCTCCGCGGGTGTCGACATGATCTCGAGGGTTTCGGCAGCTTCTGCGTCGACTAAGGCTGATCTTCGCAACCCCTTGTTCCCCCAACGAGCCGCTTCCACCGGTGCGTGGCGCGACCCCCGGGAGGATGGTCTAATGCCCGACCTGTTCATCGACATGGGCCAGACGGCGGAAAATGTCGCATCCATTTATGGGGTGACGAGACACGAAATGGATGAGTACGCCGCTCGGAGCCAGAGTCTTGCCTCCGAGCGCCAAAAGCAAGGATTCTGGGCCCGTGAGATCACGCCTATCACACTGCCCGACGGCAGCGTCATGTGTGAAGACGATAGCCCGCGGCCAGGGACTACCCTGGAAAAGCTCTCTGAATTAGAGCCTGCCTTCCGCGAGGGCGGCACCGTCACCGCGGGCAACTGCTGTCCCATCAACGACGGTGCGGCCGCAGTCGTGATCATGAGCGACGTGCGGGCACGGGAACTCGGTATCACACCGCTGGCCCGCATCGTCTCGACCGCGGTCAGTGCGTTATCACCGGAGATAATGGGCCTGGCGCCCGTCGAAGCAAGCCGCCGGGCTCTGGCCTTGGCCGGCTTAAGCGTCTCAGACATCGACCAAGTGAAGATTAACGAGGCCTTCGCAGCCCAGGTCATCCCTTCCTACCAGGAGCTGGGATTCGACCTAGACCGAGTTAACGTGAATGGGGGATCGATCGCGGTTGGGCACCCGTACGGCATGACCGGTGCCCGCATCACGGCCACCCTGCTGAACTCCTTGGAATGGCACGATAAACAGTTGGCCTTGAGACGATGTGCGTCGCGGGCGGCCAAGGCATGGCGATGGTGATCGAGCGACTTTAGGCAGTCGGCTCCTTGAGTCCAAGAAGGGCACTGGTCGCCGTGATGTAAGCGTTGGTCATGGCTGTTGCATCGTAGTCTTTGCCATAAACTCCTTTAGGCCAGGTGCGTACGCTGTTCAGCGCGCCGACGATGTACTTGGTGAGCAGTACGGGAGGGATGGCACTGGTGGCCTCGCCTCCCTCGACCGCTCTGGTCACGAGCTCAAGAAGGTAGTTGAACCAGTTCTCACTCCGAATCCGGATGTTCGTTCGGTTTTCGCCCGTGAGGTAACGAGCCTCCGTGAAGAAGATGTTCGCTCGTTGGGGGTCTTCCAGGTATCCCTCACAAGCTGTGCGGAGGTAGCCGATGAGTTCTTGCCCCGGCGGCAACTTCAGCTCCTTCATGTGTTCGACCCTAGCCTCAGACTTACTGAAGGAATCATCCAGAATGCGGAACAGGAGCGTTTCCTTCGACGGAAAGTAGTGGTACAGGCTGCCCTTCAGCACACCGACCCGATCAGCCACGGCCTGCACAGTGGTTGCCGGATACCCTTGCTCAGAGATGACGGCGATCGCGTGCGCCATGACCTCGGCATCGCGATTTCGTCTGGGCGTCTGGGTCTTTGTTTTAGTCGTGCTCTGGGCATCGGTGAGCGATGAAGTCACTTTGGCCTACTTTCATCTATCGGGCTGGCAACCGACAGGAAGCCAGTCCAATAATTGTAACCCGACCAAACGTTCGTCGCCTAGATACATACCAACCGGATGGTAGATTTGGTATCGTTACTAGCGCTGATGATATTTCCCACAAAGGAGTGCCTGTGACAACGGATGAAAGCAACTCTCTTAATTCGCTCAATTGGGGCGGAGCTTTCTGGGAGGGTGCAATCAAATGGCCAGAACGGGCCGGGTCTAGAGCAATCGATCTTTCGGTTCGATTGGAAGCCGGCATCCCGCGGCACCCCAATCACCCCCCCTACTCGTTGACCATGACTGGCATGCACGGCTCAGGTGGGAACTATCCCAAGGGCATTTCAGCCACAGCTGAAATGATTACCACGGGAGGGCATGTAGGCACTCATGTCGATGCATTAGGGCATGTGGCCCTCGACGGCTGTATCTACGGGGACCGCGACATCATCAACAAGCAGAGCTGGTCGGGTGGAGTCGGTGTCGGATCGGTCGAGGAACTGCCGCCCCTCATCGGGCCCGGTCACCTTGTGGATGCGACAGAGCTTTTCGGACGTGATCTGACGCCTGCCGATGGTATTGGCGCTGATGAGTTTGAAGCATGGTTTTCCGATCACCCGCGTCCCGAGAAGGATTCAATTGTCGTGGTTCGCACCGGCCAGATGAAACACTGGCGCGACCCGAACCGATTCCTCGGCACGGGCAAGGGAGTACCAGGGGTATCGCTCAGCGGCGCACAGTGGTTGTCGGAAGTCGGTGTCCGCGCAACGGGAACTGACACGATGAATTTTGAGCACAAACCCGATCCTGCGGTCGTAGCGATGGATGCGCACGTACACCTGCTCGTTGAGAAGGGGATTCCGATCATCGAATTCCTCGACCTCGAGGCAGTGGCAGCAGCCCGGGCATACGAGTTCTTTTTCGTCGCGGCAGCACTGCGCCTCGGGGGAGCGTCCGGTTCGCCGATTCGCGCCCTTGCCCTGCTCTAACTTTCTGCTCACACATTCGAAAGGCATACCCGTGGTTAAGACCAAACACGTCGACTTCATCGACCAGACCCTGCGCGACGGAAATCAAAGCCTGTGGGGGATGACGATGCAGGCGCATGACGCTACCGATGCCCTGCCCCATCTTGCGCGAGCCGGTTATCGCACAATCGACCTCTTCGGTGCAGGTAGCGTCACCGTCGCCGTACGCAACGGTTTCAACCCTTGGGACAAAATCGATTACATCGTCGCCGGCCTGACTAACAACGAGCTGCGGTCTGGCCTGCGGACCATCTCTGCGGGCGGATTCGTGCCAACGCCCCAGGTCATCCTGGACCTGTGGATCCAAACGGTAGTCAAGCACGGAATGAAGAGCATGTGGCTTTATGACTGCCTGTTCGACATGGAGGTCATGAAGCACATGGCGGGGGTCATGACCGAAGCGGGGGGCATTCCCGTGCCGGCAGTGATGTATGGGTTGACAAGCGTCCACGATGACGCCTTCTTTGCCGATCGAACGGCACAGATGGCCACTTGGGAGGGTGTGGAGTCAATCTATGTAGAGGATGCAGCCGGCCTTCTGACACCGGAACGGGCTCGGACGCTTCTGCCGGCATTGCGGGCGGCAGCGGGCTCAGCCCCTCTCGAGGCGCATTTTCACAACACTACGGGTCTCGCACCACACAATTACGTGATCGCGCTCGAGAGTGGCTTTGAGCGGTTGCACACGGCGTCGCGGCCCATGGCGAACGGGCCATCGCTTCCGTCTACCGAAGCGATGGTCACCATCGTGGAACACATGGGATACACCCATTCCCTGGATTCCACGACGTTTGCGCCGGTTGCAGAAAACTTTCACCGCCAAGCCCTGCGGGGCGGCCACCGACTCGGCGTACCAGCCGAGTACGACCCTCGGGTCTACGATCATCAGTTGCCGGGCGGGATGACGGGGACGTTGATCAATCAGCTCGCGAAGCAGAAGATGAGTCATCGTTTCGAAGAGGTGCTGGAAGCAATTCCGCAGGTCCGGCGGGACTTGGGGGAGCCGATCATGGCGACGCCGTTCTCGCAGCTGGTCGGCATCCAGGCCGTGATGAACATCATTACTGGTGATCCATACAGCATGGTGCCCGACGAGGTCGTCCACTATGCCCTGGGTCACTACGGGCCCCTTGCTGCTCCGATGAACCCTGATGTGCAGGATCGCATCATGTCGACCCCCCGCGCGAAGGAGCTCGAGAACTGGGAACGCGCAAACCCGACGTTGAAGGAGATAAAGCAGATCTACGGAACCTCGCTCAGCGATGAAGATCTGCTGCTGCGGTTCCTGACCTCGGACGAGGAAGTCGACAAGCTCAATGGCGTCAAGCTCCGCACGGACCCTCGAACGAGCAGTAACGAGATCGTCAACCACGTAGTGGACCTGATCGCTGAGTCGCGACCGTTGACCAGCCTTCGTGTCGCAGGCGCCGGGAGCGATGTAACCCTGCGCCGGTCGGGCACGAAGGAATCCCCTGCCCTGTGATGGGCGCCGTTAACACCGTCAAAGGAGCAGTGGCGCCCGAGACGTTGGGCTGGACACTCGCCCATGAACATCCCTTCGGAATCACGCCGGAGATCGCCCGGGACTTTCCGAAGCTGAGCTATCCCCGCGGACGGGATGCGGCGATAGTTCAGGTAGCGAAGAAACTCCAGGACTTGGTCGATCGCGGGATCGGCACCGTGATCGACTGCACGTGCCTCGGCCACGGGCGGGATGTCCCTGCACTGATCGACGCTAACGCCGACGTGGACATCAATATCGTGGCTGCCACGGGCGTGTATACCTTTGATCATTTGCCGCGATTCTTCGATCTGCGTCCCGCCAGCCGTTCAGCGGACGGGATGGTGGTTGACGTCATCGCGGACATGCTCATCCAAGACATCCAGGTGGGGATCCAAGGGACGGAAGTCAAGGCGGGCATCATCAAGTGCGCAACCGGGGCCATGGGAATAACGCCTAATATAGAGCGCATCCTGCGCGCGACAGCCCATGCCCACAGGGTCACCGGAGCGCCTATCACGACCCACACCGACGTCGCCTCAAGGAACGGCCTTGATCAGCAGAAGCTTTTTCTCGAAGCGGGCGTCGACCTCAGTAGGGTGGTAATTGGCCACTCCGTAGATAGCGCGGATATCGACTACCTCACGCAACTTGCTGACGCCGGGTCATTTCTGGGAGCCGACCGTTTTGGCTACTATGTCCCGGGCAGCCCGCAGATGGCTGACCGGATCAATACCGTGGCAAGGCTGTGCGAGCGAGGCTACGCGTCCCAGGTGCTCCTGGCCCACGATTCCTTCATGTACACAGACTGGTGGGAGGCGGGGCTGCGAATCAACGGGCGCTGCCTCCTGAGTGGACGTCGACACATATCTCCGATGACGTCATTCCGGCGATGCTGGAGCAGGGAATTACCCAAGAGCAGATTGAACTCATGATGATCGAAAACCCGCGGCGTCTGCTCTCAATAAACACACCCTACTAACCCTCTTGACAAACAGAGACGTATCCTCGCATCCTAGACTTTCTACCAAACACTAGTTTGGACTCACCTCATGGAGTAAATCAATGAAGACTATGTCAAGAGCCGCCAAGACTCAGCTCCTGAATCATGGGTTCAGCTGGACGAGCAGGTTCTGATGGAAAGCCGTCTGATGACCAAGCCAGAGGAAGTGCGCGGCGTGATTCAGACGAGCGCTGCAACCAGGCCGAGTGACTGGCGATTCGTCCTCCTGTTACTTCCAGCGCTGGCACTGGTGGGACTCGCCGTTCTATACCCGATTCTGCGCAGCTTCATCGCAGCGTTCACCTTGGAAGAGCAGGGAACTGGGTCCTTCGAATGGCTCTGGGCGAACCCGGTATATTCGGAGATCATCTTGCGTACGATCACCGTCGGTATGATCACCGTAAGCGCGTGTGCCCTCCTTGGGTATCCGTTTGCCTACGCGATGGTCATTTCTGGACCCAAAATCCGCGCGGCACTCCTCCTGATCACGCTCCTTCCGTTCTGGGTTAGCGGCGTAGTACGAATCTTCGCCTGGGTCATCCTTCTTCAACCTGGTGGAGCAATATCAACGATCCTTGGGGTGCCGAGTGGAATCCTGGGGACCGCACTTGGCGTCCAGATCGGTCTGGTACAGGTGCTTCTGCCGTTCATGATCCTCCCGCTATACAACGGGATGCGGAAAATTGATCCGAATCTAGTTAAAGCGGCCGAGAGCTTAGGAGCTAGGCCTTCGGTCGCGTGGGGCCGAATATTCCTTCCGCTATCCGCTCCCGGGCTATCCGCCGGAGCGACCGCAGTCTTCGTTCTGACCTTGGGCTTTTACGTGCTTCCTCAGGTGCTCGGTTCACCTCAACAGTCCATGCTGGGAGGCGTGATCTACGCCCAGGCGAGCGAACTAGGAAATCCTGGTCGCGCTGGCGCCTTGTCACTACTACTCATCGCATTGGCCCTCTTGTTCGTGGGCATCCTCACGCTCATTATCCGACTGCTTGCACGCGACAGGAGGGCCGGATGATCAACCGTCATGTGTTTGTCAGATTAGCCGCCGCAATTGTTGGCATTCTCGTGGTACTTCCCACGTTGGTCGTCATCCCGGTCAGCCTTTCGTCCAAGGCCTCCTTTGTGTTTCCGCCACAGAACCTATCACTCCGCTGGTACGAGGAGTTTTTCTCCAGCCGCGCGTGGGGCCAATCGTTTATGAACTCGATCCAGATCGCTGTGCTTGCAATGATCTTGGCCGTCATTGTCGGGACCGCTGCGGCCATCGGGCTGCATCGACTTCGGCCGTCCCGAAAGCGCGAGGGAATCCGAACGACGCTCCTTCTCCCGATCGTCGTTCCAGGAATCGTGCTGGCCGTGGGGGTATACCTTGTTTTCTCGAATCTCGGTTTGGTGGGCACGATCCCCGGTTTCGTATTCGCACACGCAATGCTAGGCGTCCCTTTCGTCATGGTGTCCGTCGGAGTGAGCTTTGCAGCACTCGATCCTGACCTTGAGCGCGCCTCAGCGGGATTGGGAGCCAGCCCAATGTCTACGTTCTGGTCGGTTGTCCTGCCGGCCATTTCACCCGGAGTCATCACGGGGGCCCTGTTCGCATTCGTCACGTCCTTCGACGAAGTCTTGCTGTCGTTGTTCATCAAGTCTCCATTTCTCGAAACCCTGCCCGTACGCATGTACAGCAGCATCAATACCTCCATCGACCCCACAATCGCCGCTGCTTCGACTATCGTGCTGGGCTTCACGACGTTGCTGTTCGCCTTCGTCGGCGTTGTCGTGCTGCTGCGAAACCGATCACTGAGAAGGACTGACTCGTGAACTCTATCGAGACCAAACAAACGGGTACTCTGACCAATCAACCGGGCACTGAGACAAAGCAACCGGGCACTGAGACAAAGCAACCGGGCACTGAGACCAATCAACCGGGCACTGAGACAAAGCAACCGGGCGTTGGCGTGTCGCTTCGTGGGGTCACGAAAACTTTCGGAGGCGCCAATGCCGTCGATGAGGTTTCATTCTCAGTGTTGCCTGGAGAATTCATGACGTTGCTCGGGCCTTCCGGCTCCGGCAAGACCACAACCCTCAACATTATCGCCGGGTTCCTCACTCTCGATTCAGGAGAGCTGCTGCTTGGGAATGAGTCCGTGGCGGCACTACCTCCGAGGAAGCGTGGCATCGGAATGGTCTTCCAAAATTACGCTCTGTTCCCCAACATGAACGTCGCTGAAAATGTGGAGTTTCCGCTCAAGCAGCGGAAAATCCCCAAGGCCCAGCGGCGTGAGCTGGTCGCGCGGGCAATTCGCACAGTACGACTGGAGGGGTTTGAAAAACGCGCTCCAAATCAACTAAGTGGCGGGCAGCAGCAGCGCGTTGCCCTGGCCCGCGCGATCGTTTTCCAGCCTCGCCTCCTTCTGATGGATGAGCCACTCGGCGCTCTCGACCGCACCCTGCGAGACACAATGCAGCTGGAGTTGCGCCGAATTCACCGCGAGGTGGGATGTACGGTCGTGATGGTAACCCATGATCAGGAGGAGGCGCTCGCGCTTTCCGACCGAATTGCCGTGTTTGACAACGGGCAGGTCCTTCAGATCGGGACGGCCCGCGAACTGTATGAACAACCAGCTGACGTTACAGTCGCAAAATTTTTGGGGGAGTCGTCCCGTATCACCGGTACGGTCGTTCCTAGCGATACTGGCACCATGCTCGATTTTCAAGGATCTCCCATCAGGACTCCCTCCACGGTGCTTGCACCGAACACGCGCGCGACACTGGTCATTCGGCCCGAACGCGCGGGGTTGCGCTCCACTGAATCCTCGCCTGAACCGGATCACGCCCAGGTTAGGGTTGAGGTTCTGGAGGAGATTTACTTGGGCTCCGGCCGGAAAGTCAGTGTGAGACTGTCTGATGGATCAGTGGGCATAGTTCGCGAATCTGCCGGACAGGTAACCAATTTTCATCCCGGAGACGTCTGCGCATTGACGTGGAGCATACGCAACTCAGTACTGCTCCCGGCAGACTGAACGTCCCCTTCCAGCATGACAACCAAAAGATTGAAGAAGTGGGCCGACGTTCAGCAACGGCGAAGCCGCTGAGAAGATCGGGCGAGCCTGGGCATAGGTCGCGAAGAGCAGGAGCAGTTCGCCGTACGCTCGTAGCGCCTGGCGGTCAGTGCCTGGAGCACTGGGAAGCATGACGACGAGATTGTTCAGGTGCCGGGACGTGATTTCACGCGGGACGAGGGTATTCGAAACTATACTTCCCTCGAAAAACTCGCCAGTGTCATGGCACTCTTCTTAGCGGAGGGCGCAGGAACCGTGACGGCCGGCAACTCGCCTTAATCAACGACGGAGCGCCGGCGGTTCTGCTCGGCGAACAAGGAGGACGGATGAAACGGGCCACTAGGTCGCATCTCGGGTCGCGCGCCGCCGCGTCACAGGGCCTCGCCTGCCTTGCAGGTTGGCCAAACTCGATCCGAGAAAAATTTACATCCGCGGCGGAGCGATCGCGATGAGGCACCCGCGTGGCGCATCAGGCGGCCATGCGGCACACGGACTAAAGCGGCGCGGCGGTGGCGTCGCTGCGGCAGCTATCTGCATGGGCGTCGGCCAGGGACTCGCGGTCGTCCTCGAGCGATAGCCACTTCTGACGACGCTGACCGGGGAGTCAGCAAGGTCCTTCTCAACAGGATTCAGCGCTGGGCCGACGAACGGCCGCACGATACTGCCGCAGTGGTAGCCGGGCACCGCCTGCGGTGGGCGGAGCTTCGGGACGCTGCAGCGACTCTGGTGGCAGATGCTAAAGCCATCACCGTCCTGTGTGAACCGAACTCGACGAATTCGCGGTGCAATTCGCCGCCGCTGTTGCCGGAGGACGCCAGTGCGCCGTCCTCGACCCCGCCTGGCCCGTGCAACTGCAAGAGGACATCGTTCAGCACGTCCATACGTCGGCGCTGCTGCCCCAGCGTCACCGGATGACGACCTCGTAGACGGCCCGCCAGGGTCCACGTTCCTGATTGGACTGGCCCCCGGCACCACCTTGGTGCCGAAGGCCTTTACCCGGTCGCGGGCCTGGCAGCAGTCCTTCGAGGCCTCCATGGAGTTCGTTGGCGTTTGCCAGGACGATGTGACTCTGGCACCAGGTCCGCTGGCAGCCAGCTTGAACCTCTATGCCCTGGCCGAGTGCCTGTTCGCCGGTTCCGAATTCCATAGCCTTGAGAATTCCGACGTCGGCGACGCCCATGCCGCGATCATGCACGACCGTGTAACCCGACTAGTGCTGGTGCCCACAACGCTGAGGATACTTAGCCTTGATCCACCGATGAGGTTCGGCGAGTCTTCGGCGATTAAACACGAAATGTCCGTCGTTTTCAGGGAAAGTTTGACTTACCACAGAACAAATTTCCTGAAATCGAAGGACATCTCGGATGCAAGTTCCCATAATCATTCCGCCGTGTCAGTTTCCTTCGACGAACCGAATCTCGTGTCCGCCTCCGGGCAGCTGCCGGTGATGATCAAGGCTTAGGGCTGGCCTGGGTGCCATGGATAACGAACGTCAGTGGCACCGCTCACTTGGATAAGTTCTCGTTCACAGGAGGGCCACTGCGTTGGCCGTCGAGCTGACTCCGCCCTCTAACTCGAGCGGAGCAGACACGATTAGGAACTCCCAACGTCCGGCGATCCGGCAGCGCCGTCCCAGCTCATCGAGCTTTAGGAGCTCGAAGAGCGGAATACCGAGTCCGGGAATCAACCGACGGTGCAGTGAACCGGCCTGGGGGTCACCGGGTGCACTTTCCACCGCAGGATTATCGGCACCGACCGCAGCGACTCCGCTGTCCCAGAGATACTCGGCCATTGCGTGATGAGCAGCGAGTCCATTCCAGCAGCGCTGCACGGCGCCGATATCGCCGTCTTCGCTCTGCACCCGCAGATATTGTTCGACCCATCCGGTGCGTACGAGCAGCACATCACCCGGTTGTAATTCGATGTTCTGGGCCGTCGCTACGGCACGCAGCTCTTCCGGCTCGATCACCGACCCCTTGAATGCATCCTCGGTCCCTCCTGCCGACTGACGGAATTCGAGCACGTCCAGCAGCACCCCGCGGGTTGCTATCCCCTCCCGGGCCCAATGATGCATGCCGAGCTGACGCCGCGCTTCGTCGAGCTCCGTGATCCCGCTAAAGTAGCCCAGTTCCCGGGCCCGCACGTGGGCGAGTCCGTCGAGTTGGCTGGATGCCTGCGGGTTGAACCCGTGCAACAGGTCTTCTGCGTTGTTCCGGCTGGGCTCAGTCACCTCGTGTTCGAGCTCGCTCCGATTGAACAAGGGCGGGCTGAAGGCCGTCAGGCTGAGGTTGAGCGAAATTGCCTCCCCGCGAGTGACCGTGCACACCGCGCGTAGGCGTGCTTCGGCCGTGATCTTCGCCAGTGCGCCAAGCGGCGCAGCCAGTGCCTGCCATGAGTGTTTGATGTCGAGAGTCCCGAGTTCAGGGAGCTGAGCATACGTAGGAAATCCGCCGGGGATCACAGACCGACCTCGTTGAAATTGGCGATGGCCTTCTTCAAACCAAGTCGCCTGGTGTTTTCAGACATTTTCCGCACCTCAGGAGTCACATGGAGGAGTGCGTCGGTCTCGGCGCCCATCCGTGCCAGGGTGAGGAAGCCCTCGAGCTCGGCCGCCCGGTTCACTGCGACTTTTTTCATCCTGAGAATCGCAGCGGGAGTGCGTGCGATTGATGCCGCTGTCATGCGAACGTATTCATCGAAGCCCTCTGCGGGCACGCACTCCGTGGCCCAGCCCCAGTCGGACGCCGTTCGGCCGTCGATCACGCGTCCGGCATCAAAGGACATCAGCTTCGCGCGCTTGGGGCCCACGAGATGACTCCACAGCGGGCTAATGAAGCCGCCGCCGAGTGGCAGCGAGGGAGATGCCTGAATGCGCGCCTCCTCGCTCACAATCGTGATGTCGCTGAACGTGCAGAGCTGTGTCGCCCCGGCCGCGCAGATTCCGTGAATTGCTGTGATTACGGGTTGGGGATGGCGCCAGATCTTGAGGAATCTATCCATATAGCCGACTAGGCGGTCGTAGTCGTCAACAGGGGACTTTTCTGTGTTGTAGTCGCCGTCGGGATTTTCATCGGAGCGGGAGATGTCATATCCCGCGGAGAAGGCGCGGCCGGCTCCTTTAATAACCACCACTCGGTTGTCGGATCCGGCCAAGGAATCCAAGGCATGGTCAAGTTCGTCAAGCAAGGGAATGCTAAGCGCGTTCAGCTTTTCCGGACGGTTGAGGGTGATCCACGCAATGACAGGCTCGCATTCCAGAGTAATCGTCGAATAGTCCACAGCTTTGCCCTTCAGTAGTTGTGCGACGGCAGGAACTCTTCTTCGAGCCATTTGGTCGTGATCGGTTCCGTGCGAAAGACCGGATCCGACATAATCTCTGTATGAAGTGGAATGGTGGTCGAGATGCCCTTGACGATGGCTTTGCGGAGACTGCGATCCATCAGATCAACCGCCTCGGTGCGCGTCCCCGCGCTTACGATCAGTTTGGCAATGAGGGAGTCATAGTACGGCGCCACGACGGCCCCATCGGTCATGTAGCTGTCGACTCGGACAGCCGAACCGGCGGGCATCGTCCACTCGGTCACGGTGCCGGGGCTGGGGACGAAACCCTGTCGTGCGTCCTCGGCATTGATCCGGCATTCGATGGCGTGGCCGGAGATTTGCACCTCGTCCTGTGCGACTGAGAGAGCCTCTCCACGGGCGATCCGGAATTGCTCGCGCACAATATCTATTCCCGTAACGACTTCAGTGACAGGGTGCTCGACCTGCACCCGGGCGTTTAGCTCCAAGAAGATAAAGCTGTTGCGCTTGACATCAACCAGGAACTCTACGGTGCCTGCACCGACATACCCGAGTTTCTGGCCCAAGGTGACCGCTGCAACACGCACCTCGTCGACGAGCTGCTCGGGCAGGCCTACACTCGGAGCCTCTTCAATAATTTTTTGGTACCGGCGTTGTGCTGAGCAGTCGCGCTCTCCAAGGTGGATCACGTTCCCGTGTGTATCGCCCAAGATCTGGACCTCAATGTGCCGGGCCTTCTCTATGTATGGCTCGAGGTAGACCGTACCGTCGCCAAAGGCCTGTAGCGCCTCCGTGCTCGAACGTTCGAAGTGCTTTTCCAGATCCGTGGAATCACGCACGATCGTCATTCCACGGCCACCCCCACCCGCAGAGGCTTTAAGCAACAGCGGATAAGCGTCGAGCGCGTCGGCTTCATGGATCGCAGACGGCAGATCTGTCAGGCCCGTCGTGCCCTTCCCCGTCGGGATGCCAATGGAATCGGCCATCGCGCGAGCTTGGAGCTTATCGCCCGAGCGGCGCATCACATCGGCCGGCGGACCGACAAAGCTGATGCCGTTCTCCTCGCAAGCGTCGACCAGTTCGGCGCGCTCGGAGAGAAAGCCATAACCGGGATGCAGGGCGTCACACCCGTGCAGAACCGCCGCAGCAACGACACGGTCGATCGAGAGGTAACTCTCCGAAGCTGCCGGCGGACCGATGACAACGACCTTGTCTGCAAGCCGGGCTGCCAGGGTATTCCTATCCGCCGCGGAGACGGCCAGCACGCTCTCCAAACCCTCATCAAAGCAGGCCCGAACGACACGCACGGCGATCTCGCCGCGATTCGCGATCAGAACCCGTTTCATTCTGCGTCGGCTTTGATCGAAAACATCGGCGTGCCGTATTCAAGCGACGCGGCATTTTCGCAGTGAACAGCTGTGACGACGCCGTCGACAGGAGCCGTAACGTTGTTCATCAGCTTCATCACTTCGACGATGCACAGCGGGTCGCCTTTCGCCACACACGTGCCGGCCGTGACAAATGGTGCTGCGCCCGGCTGCGGTGCTGCCCAGAACACGCCGATGCTTGGGGCGGTCACGACTACGTCACCCGGGTCGACGGCGGACGACGCCGTAACGGGTGTCACTTCAGGCGTGCGTTTCACCTCAACGGCCGCCGGTAAGGCATCGGAGGCGGGTACCGACACCGGAGGCGATGATGCTGCCAGAAGACCTGGGGTCGAACCTGTCTGAGGTAACGCCCCACCGTTCCGAGCGACTGACAAGGTCACGTCACCGATGACAACTGTCGCTTCGTCCCAATCTGAATCCTGGAGTGCTTCGAGCACGATCTTAATGTCTGCCGCAGAAATGGACACAATCTTTACCTACTTTTCTCTTTGTACGGATGTACACGGATTACAGTCTGGGTTTCAGGAGCGTGGCCCGTATTCGCCGCGACGGACACTGAGCGAAGCGTCAAATGACATGGAACGGGGGTGAGTTATGCGACGTGGGACGCGCCAACTATCGACCATCGCAGTACCCTCGGACCGCCTGATTGTCCCAACGCCGGTACTGGTAGGGCAGTTCTTTCCATTGAATCCGATTTTGAACCGCTCCTTCGAAGCACCATAAAAATGATGACCAACCGCTTGGCAGGTAATCTTATAGTAGAATAATTGCACGGCTCAAGAGAGACAACCAAACATTTGGTAGTCACCGGAAGACTACATGCAGGACTTGGCGTGCTCAGCCGACGGAGGAAGCATGATCGACAAAGTTGTCACCAATCCCGACGAAAATGATTGCCATGATAAGCGACGGCGCCACTGATTATGATCAGCGGTTTCGGACCGCCAGGGCAGCCGGAGATACTGATTGACGCCCTGCTGGAGCAGGGTGCCCGGTGACCTAACTGTCATTAACAACAATGCGAACGCGGGCGGCGAAGCGATCTCGCGCCTCTTCGCGGCCGGGCGCGTGAGCAAAATGATCTGTCCTTTCCCAAGCCCTCGCGAACGACGGCAGGATTTGAAGACCAGTACCGGGCGGGAAAGATCGAACTCGAACTCGTTCCTCAAGGCACGCTGGAGGAGCGCATCAGAGCGGGAGGAGCCGGCATCGCCGGTTTCTATACCCGGACAGGTTACGGAACAGAGCTAGCCATCGGTAAAGAGAGCCAAGAGTTCGATGGCGAGGGTTACGTATTCGAACGTGCATTGAAGGCGGACGTGGCTTTGATTCGCGCCCACCGGGCGGACCCTTGGGGGAACCTTATCTACCGCAAGACTGCGCGCAATTTTGGCCCCGTCATGGCAGCCGCTGCCAGCACCACGATGGTAGAGGTAGCAGAGATAGTTGAGCTTGGACAACTCGACCCTGAGACCATGGTGACCGCAGTCATCTATGTGGACGCAGTGACCGAAATCCCTAGCAAAGGAGGCATCAAATGAGACTCAGCCGGGCAGAGATCGCAACGCGAGTGGGGCTGGACATTCCGGACGGATCGTACGTTAATCTCGGGATCGGAGTGCCGACTCTCGTAGCGGACTTCCTGCCCGCCGATCGGCAAATCATCCTTCAGACTGAAAACGGAATGCTGGGAATGGGCCGAGCAGCGGGAGAAGGTGAGGAGGATCTCGATCTTATCAACGCAGGCAAGAATGATGTCACAGAACCCGACGGAGCAGCCTATTTCCATCATGCGGATTCGTTCGGGATGATGCGTGGCCGCCACATCGACTATTGCGTGATGGGAGCCTATCAGGTATCGGCCGCGGGTGATTTGGCCAACTGGAAAACTAACGCGCCGGGAGCCATCCCTGGAGTCGGCGGCGCCATGGACCTCGCAGCGGGCGCCAAACACGTCTACGTAGTGATGGAACTCTTCACCAAGACCGGCGAATGCAAACTCGTCGAAGTCTGCACCTACCCGCTCACCGGCGCAGCGTGCGTGGAGCGCGTCTACACCGATGTAGCCGTCTTTGAAGTCGCAGGGGGTCACTTCCGCGTCCTCGAAGTCTATGAAGAGGAAGCGGTTGCACGTCTCGCAGCCGCCCAGCCCAAGCTCTTCCTGCTCTGAGAGCTTGGGCTGCTGCAATTACCTGCCCGTCACGGCCGAACGGCGGCCAGCAGTCCGGCGACCGGGCCAGGAATTTCTCCCCGGGTTGCGGGTTCGAGTGACGCGTATGTAAAAGGATCTGAGTGGTACACGCGTGCGAGGCCCTCGATCTGCCACCGCTCCGGCTGTCCGGACGCGTACCGGAGAGGCCCCCCCCGCCACTTAGGGAAGGCAAACCCGGCCGTCATCGCGACGTCCACATCACTTGCCCGTTGCGCTGTGCCTTTCGCCACCACTTCGGAAGCGGCAACGACCATAGCCATGATAACCCTTTGCACGATCTCGTTGTCGTCTATATTAACCACCGATGTGCCCGATCTGCGGTGCTGGGCATCGCTAATGATCATGCGCACCTGCTCGTCGAGCACGGGGCCTGCCGCATCGCCGTACTTATAGTAGCCGGCACCCGATTTCCTTCCAAGCCTGCCGCTCTCGCACAGCTGATCCGGAATCGTCACATAGCGTTGTCGCTCATCTCGCCGCTGCGCGAGGCGCTTTCGACGCGCCCAGGCAATATCCAACCCGGACATGTCGGCGACCGCGAATGGCCCCATCGCGAAACCGAATGTCTGCATAGCGCTGTCGACCTGATCAGGCCAGGCGCCGTCTTCAAGAAGGAACTCGACCTGCGTACGATAGTCCGCGTATACGCGGTTCGCCACGAAGCCTTCCGCTATACCAGCAGGTATCGGGGATTTTCCGAGCAGCCGCGCCAGTTCGGCTACTGCGGCGAACGCCCGATCACCCGAGGTCGCGGTGCGGATGAGCTCGACCAGCGGATTGCGGTCAGCCGGGTTGAAAAAGTGCAGGCCGACGCAGCGTTCCGGGTGAGCGACGGCTCTGGCGATCTCATTCAAATCAAGATAGGAAGTGTTGCTCGCCAGCACCGTTTCCGCACCGACGACCTGCCCCATCGCCGCGAACAGCTGCTTTTTGACCGTCATGTCCTCAAAGACCGCGTCGATGATCAAATCCGCATGGGCGAGTCCAGCCAGGTCGTCTGTTAGCTCCACCGTTGCGCCTCTGGCGACAGAACGCAATTGAGCACCGGCACGGCTCAGAACCTCGGCATTAGAGTCGAACACGACGACATCAAGACCCGCCGCGAGACACGCCGATGCAATCCGGGACCCCATGGTTCCTGCCCCGGCCACGCCGACTGTGGACAGAATAGGAGGAGGTGTCCCGACTCGGCTTGCCTTCGCAGCCGCACGATTGGCGAAGAATAAGTATCGCAAATTCGCCGCTTCATCAGACGAACGCAGCCTCTCGAAACTTGCACGCTCCCGCGCCAGCGCTTCCGGGCCAGGCAGGTGGATGCCCGTCACGATAAGCTCCACGGCTTCTGCAACATTTGGCCGAGCCCGCCCCTTCTTTAAGGCCTTCGCGACAGCCGATTCAACCTCGGCCGGAAGACTCTCAGGTGCCTCGGTCGCACTGAGCCGCCTCTTCACCAACTGCCCGCGCGCCAGCTTCATCGCCTCTGCCAGCAATTCACCCTCATCGACAATCGCATCGATGATGCCGAGCGCGTGAGCCTCCCCGGCTTCAAGCAGGCGTCCCGTGCTGATCAGCCCGATAGCGGCGGGCACACCGATAAGTCGCGGCAGACGCACTGTTCCTCCCGCTCCTGGAATGATTCCAAGTGTGGTCTCCGGAAGACCGACAGTTGTGCGCGGAGAGGCGATTCGTACGTCGCAGCCGAGCGCAAGCTCCAATCCCCCGCCCAGCGTAAATCCGGAAAGCGCGGCAACGACGGGAGGAAGTTCTTCCATCACGGCGATAAGAGCAGGAAGCTGCGGTTCAGAGATGGGGCCGTCAAACTCACGGATGTCCGAGCCCGCGTAAAAGTCCGGCAAGCCGGAGATTAGGACAACACCGCGGAGCGGGCGCGGCAACACGGAGAGCTCGTTCATGAGCGCACGGCGCAAACCAACACTGCCCATATTCATGGGAGGGCTGTTGACAGTGATGACGGCAACTCCGTCATCGATTTTCGTAGTTACGAGTGACATCTCTTCTCCAGTGGCACTCCAGGACACGTGAAACGTATCGAACAATCGGTTGGTTTACTCAGTGTAGATGAACCTCTTAAGATGTTCGATATCGAACATATGGGTCAGTTTCCCTTGCTTGACCCAGGTTCCTGCCCCTGACGCCGACGCGACAACCTGAAGCGGAACACGGCGCCCCTGTTGTCTGTTTCAGTTACCGCAAGGCAGGTAATCACAGAAACTTCGGCGTGCAGCAACTTGAACTAGTTCGTACCTAGGGCTCAAAACTCCACGCCATACGATGTTCCGCGCCGCCCGCCATCGCGCATCATGAATCAGGTCAGGGCAGCCGCTCACGGGCCACACGGTTGACTAAACGGTTGGTCGATATGCTAGGCTCACCCCACGCAGTAAAGATCCGGTTTTAGGCCCTGTGCCGTCCACCGCACGGTCCTTGATTCCAACAAGGGAGTAATCGATGAAGATCTCACTTAAATACGGCACGGCGGCAGCGCTCCTCGTCGGCATGGCTATTGTTTCTGGCTGTTCATCTCCACCTCAGAGCGGACCGGAGGTTTCGCACTCAGAGTCTTCGCCCGCCTTGCCCGGCCAGATAGCTGAGGGTGCATACAGCGGGCAGCAGTTCTCCTTTGTGGGTTACGGAGGGGCCCCGCAAGAGATCACCATGCAGATCCTTCAGGATTTCGCCGAGAAAGCCGGGGCCGCGGTCGCGGCAGATTCGCCCCCCGAACGCGCGAAACTTCAGGCGCAGGTCGATTCGGGCAATGTGACCTGGGACATCTATGCCACGAGCAGTATTGAGGCGGCTCGCGACTGCGGGAAGCTTTTCGAACCGTGGGACTTCAGCCAGATCGACGTTTCGAAAATTCCTAAGGGTGTGCAGGTCGGTGACTGCGCGGTTCCGGGGACAATTTTCTCAACGGGCCTCGCTTACGACGCCTCGGTGCTGAAGACGGCACCCACGAGCTACAAAGACTTCTTCAACACCAAGGATTTTCCCGGCAAACGCACCTTGTGGGGAGGGGATCCCGAGATGAACCTCGAGATCGCTTTGCTTGCGGACGGGGTGCCGGCAGACAAACTCTATCCGCTAGATCTTGAGCGTGCATTTGCGAAGCTCGACACAATCCGCGACGATCTCGTATTCTACGGGACCGGGGCGGAGCAAGAACAGATTCTCGAGAGCGGACGGGCCATTATGGGCCTGACCTGGACAGGGCGAGTGTTCAACGTGAACCAGAACGGCAGTAATTGGAAATACGTGCATGAAGCTCCGCAGGTGTCCCGAGAGACCGTGTACTCCCTTGTGAAAGGTTCGAAGAATGGGAAAGTTTCCGCCAGCGCAATGAACTACATGCTGGGGGCAGAACAGCAGACGTTCCTCCAAGAGCACAATGCCTATCCTGCACTCAACATCGAAGCCACGCCTAACCTAAGCGAGAATGCAAAGGCTGTGGACGTTCTTAAGCCTCCCTTTGCTCCTCTAGTCCAAATGGATGTAGATTTTTGGGCAAAAAACAAGGCGGCCATCTTGGATAAATGGGTCGGATGGACGAGCGGCTCATGAGCGCGCTCCCTCGCAAGTATTGCATCGTCGGGGCTGGGCCCAGCGGGCTTATAGCCGCACGAGCACTCATGAGACGCGGCGTCGGAGTCGATGTGATCGAGCGCGATGCAGGCATCGGGCATCTGGAAGATGGAGTACACGACGAGTCCCGCCTAGGCGTCATGCAACTTCATCTCCTACCGAGACCACAGCGGCTTCATTGGATATCCTCTCCCGCGGAGTCTCCCCGATTTTCCTCGATGGGATCAGATCCGGGACTACATTCGGGCCTATGCGGAAGAATTCGGCATCACCCGGCACGTCCAGTTGAACCGAGAGGTGTTGTCCGCCTCGCCGATTCAAATAGAGGGCCGGACATGTTGGACAGTCGAACTGAGCAATGGCGAGGAACGGCTTTATCGGGGTGTTATATGGGCCTGCGGCCGCAGCAGGAGCCATACGTGCCGCGACTCCGCGGGGAGGAATCCTTTTCGGGATCGATTATTCACAGTGCGCGGTATAAGCATCCGAGGGAGTTCATTGACAAGCGGGGCCTCGTGGTCGGTGCGGGAAACAGCGGCGTAGATAGATATTGTTAGTGATGCTGCGTCGATCGCAAATCGCGCGATTTTGTCCGCGCGGCGAGCGTACGGATACATACCGCAGAACCTTATGGGGATCTCTACGCAGTCCATCGTCGATGGGTCGGCTAAGCTTCCGTCTGGCGATACATTGCCCGAAACGCCTGAGGAACGCCTCAAGTGGGTAGCTGCCACGGTGCAGTACGACAGGATCGGGCTCGACGAGCCCGACTATCGATCAACGGGCTGCACGGCACCCTCAACGACACCGCGGTTCACCACCTCATACACGGCCACTGGTCAAGCCCGACATCGACTACCTCGAGGACGATCACGTTGTCCGTCGTAGACGGGACGCGTGAAGAGGTCGATCTGATCGTGTTAGCCACTGGATTCTCGACGAGTATCCCTTGGATCGGCCCGCAGTATATGGCTTGGTACGAAGGGCAGCCCCATTTCCACCAGGGTTCAATGTCTCGAAAGATCAAAGGCCTGTACGCTTGCGGCAGTGTGCATTTCGGCGCCGCCACCTACCAGACCTGGGACCGCCTCTTCAGGTTGCGGCAGCCGAGATCAGCGACGAGTTGGCGGAATCCGACTCGCCCGTTTTCAAGCAGATCCGCGAGGAGTTTGATCCAGACCTCAAAGCGGGCTTGCCCCTAGTCGACACCCGTGGCAACAGGTTCCAGAGCAGTTATGCCGCGATATTTGCTGCGTGCTCGCCGGAGCACGAACCTGCCAGCGTAACGGGACTGGCTTCGGTCTTCCCGAACTGAGGGCCGGGTTGTCACAGTTGAGGCGCGTACCGGAATTCCCTTTGAGATCGGACAATTGTGGACATCAACTTTGACGGGCAAGTCGTCATCATTACCGGTGCCGGCGCCGGAATCGGCCGGGCGCACGCGCTCGAGTTGAGCGCACGCGGAGCAGCGGTCATCGTCAACGACGTGGACCCGGTTCGCGCGACAGGGGTGGTCGAGGAGATCCAATCAACCGGACAACACGCAGCGGCATCCTTCGCGGACATCACCACGCCCGAAGGCGGTGCGTCTCTGACAGAACTCGCCCTCGAACGGTTCGGAACGGTCGACGTCGTAATCAATAACGCCGGCATTCTCCGCAACGGATACTTCGACGAACTCTCGCCCGCGGCCGTCCGCGCCGTTATCGCCTTGCACGTAGAAGCCCCGTTTTATGTCACGCAGCCCGCATGGACCGTGATGAAGGCGAAGGGATATGGCCGAGTCATCTTGACCAGCTCGAGCAGCGGAATGTACGGCCACCAAGGGTTATCGAACTACGCTGCAGGTAAAGGGGCCATGCTCGGCCTCTGCAAAGCACTCGCTTACGAGGGGCAGGATCACGGCATCAAAGTGAACGCTCTGATGCCCGTTGCGAGCACAACCATCGGTGTCGGCAACCCAATTCCGGACTTCGCTGAGCATCAGGCACGCTTCGTTCCGGAGCAATTCACACCCGAGATGCGAGATCTCCGGGCACGCCCCGCTTCTGTGGCGAAGATGGCGGCGATACTCGCAAGTAGCGCCTGTCCGGTTAACGGTCAGCTCATCTCCATCTCGTTTGCGCGGTACTCCAACGTCTATGTCGGGTCGACCGCTGGGTGGCTTGATGCAAATCCAGCCACTTCGACAGCGGAGGATGTGTTGTCTTGCTGGACCGAGATCACTGACCGCGAGGGAGCCTTGGAGTTCCGCAACCATTATGAAGAGACCGCCTACTCAATGCGGCGTTTCCTTGACGAGATGCAATCCCCTCCAGATCGCTAGGTCAAACGGCCTGCACTCGCGACGTTTTATAGCCAAAGGAGCGTACGGCAGACTTCATGAGGATGTTAAAATGTTTGAACAAGCTGTCCGGGGTCTGTCACCGAAGATTCTCGGTGACAGAACGCAACTGGGAATGGTGGCGCGGGACATGGAGGCAGCTACCACCTACTGGTCCCAAGAGCTGGGAGTGGGTCCATGGATCATTATGGAGAGTTCGGGCGAAGACCTGCGCTTCATTCACCGCGGCCAGGTCGGCCCCGTGGAGATGCAGTTCGCATTCTCCTACACCGGTGAGACGCAAATCGAAATCATCTCTCAGACCAATTCTGCGCCCTCGCCCTACATGGAGTTTCTCGACGAGGGACGGGAAGGACTGCACCACATCGGTTTTTGGCCGGACGACTACGAGGAATCGTGCCAAGCGCTCGAGCGAGCAGGCTTCCATGAAGTCTCCTCCCTTTACGTTCCCGATGGCACCAAGACCGTGAGCTATTACCAGAGCCCGTCAGTTATTGGCGTCCTCGTCGAGCTCGCGCCGATGACACCGTTCCGGCAGAAGTACATGACGGCCATCGAGAATCTCGCTAACTCCTGGGACGGAAGCAGGCCGCTGCGCCACTTCAGCTCCCGCGCGGAGTTTATGGCGTCGGACGATTTCCAGAATTCAGGAGGTGTTTAAATGATTGAGGCAACCAAACCCCCGGCCGTGACCTTCAGCCACGTCCCTGCCGTCGCGCCCCAGCGTACTGAAGCCTATGAAGAGTGGTACGACGAAGTGCATATGCCGTCGCGGATGCGCCTTCCAGGATTTCTGGCTTGACAGCTACAAAACGCTTATCGGCAGCTGTGCCGAACCCGCACTGCAAATTCTCCGGACGCCTCCGCGGCGAGCAAACCATCAACCATCGCGAAGAACTCATAAAAGTCTGCGGACAAGGCCATGCCAAAGCCGTTGCCACCATGTCCAGGTGAGCACCCGTCTCAGCTGGCTGACCGCGCCAGCGGATTGTTCGACTCCAACGGACTCTCCATGTAATTAAGGGATCAACCGTGCCCGGAATCATTGTTGTCGACATCGACGGCAGCACCACCGGGCGCAATGCGGAATCAGCACAAGCTCGCACTGGCACTGCACGCTCCGCTCCTCGTCGTTTCAGCGTTCGACAGCGACCACAAGACGTGTACGACAGCGAGAGCGACTAGTAAAGCATCTCCGCCTCATGTTTTTTCACGAAGGACGCCACCTTACGGGCAAGAACCGAGAATTATCCGGGAGCGGGGAACGATCGGCTGGCGAACAACGGCGCCGGCTCCGGCATCGGCGCGGGGGAGTTGCACCACACGCTGTGCCGCATTTGAGGATCGACAGGAGCGATGCCTGACTCCTTCTGAGAGATCGAACCTGCTGGCAGATGTGTAGCTGGCGGACTCCGTGAGAATGTTGGTCGGGGCGCCAGCATTCAGGCGTGGCGGACTGAAAAAACAAAGCAGATCTGCTGGTCGCTCGGCGGGACAGCCAACAATGGGGGTGGATTTACCAATACTGACCCATTGCTCTGCGGGCATCGCTCTCAGATAAGGACACGGGTCCGGCCGGATGACTGCCCATAGGTGGCGACGAAAATGTCCGCTGGGGCGAATTCTAGGGGTCGATGCAACACCCGAGGTCAGTGGGCTCTTAGTAAATTACGTAAACGTTCGGCTGGGGTGTCCCAGTCCAGTGTTTTGCGTGGTCGTCCGTTGATTTCCTAGGCGACGCGCTCCAGGTCCTCCGGTCCCTAGGCATTCAGGTCGGTTGCAGCCACCGTCCTGGTCGCCTGCTCCCCACACCCCGGACGGGTCAGGGACGAGGCCGCGTTCGCCGCTCTCGCCGGATGTTGTGGGCTCACCAAGGTTCGTGGTGAATCCCACTGCTGCGATGCATGATCATGCCGCCGTCCTGGCGGCGCTTCTGAGCATAATACGAGCACGATAATTGGCGCCGTTGACGAACCCTCGGCCAGTTCTTTTGATGTTCTTGATCGTCGTGTTGTTTGCCTCAACCTTGCTCGTGGTTGCGCCGGTGACTATGAGGACTTCGATCTCTTTCCACCAACGGCAGACGGTACGCCAGAGCCGGTTGATTTCCGGCTGGCCGGCTCGTTCCACCAGGTGCTGCAGCCACTCCTTGGCTGCGGCAGCGTCCTCGAGGGAACCGGTGCGCAGCAGTGCGCGCAGTTGTTCCTTCGCTTCCCAAGCCGCCTTCAGCTTCCCGGTCGGATCATCGACGTCAAAGACAGTCTGCAGGCGGTTCTTGGCGCGGTCGGAGAGAGTCTCGCCGGCGCGGAGCAGCAGCATCCGGTTGGCCCACATCGGGTCGGACGAGCGGCCCCGGCGGCCCTTGGTCTCCTGGCTCATGCGCTGGCGGACTTCGGTCAGCATCTTGTTCCCCAACATGACGATGTGGAATGCGTCGACCGATACAGCCGTGCGGGGCAACCACATCCGCAGGGCCTTCCGGAAAGCGGCGGAGGGGTCGATGGCCACTACTTCCACGCCCAGCCGCCACTCCAATGGCCGGGCGAAGAGCCAGTCACCAACGCCCCTGCTGTCCCGGCCGTCCACGACGCCGAGGACCTGCCCTGTGTCGAGATCAACGATGGTCGTCATCCACGGTTCATAGCGCTTCCAGGCGTTGGTTTCGGGGTCCTTGAAGAAGCGCACGGAACGGAAGCGGTGTTCGTCGATGCCCAGCCGCTTGGGCCGGAGCTTGTTGACGTCCGGCAGGACGGCCATGGCCTTGTTCAGGGAGTGCTGGACCAGCCACCACGAGACTCCGAAAGCAGCCGCTGTTTCCGTCGCAGCACGTCCCGAATGGATCACGGCGCTCACCAAGGCATCTCTGAGCCTGCCGGTCGAACGCGCCCGCCGGGGCACCTGAGTGGTTGACTCAGCGAAGGTCTGCCGCGGACACTCGGATTCGTCGCAGAAGAAACGGCGCTTGAACCAAACAACTTCGGCCAAACCTGCGATGGGAATATCGCGGATCCGCTGCTTGCGCTTTGAATGGCGCCGCTTGCCGATCAACCCGCATGAAGGACAGCCGGACTCGATGGTTGTCTCGACATGGATTCTCCGCTGGCCGAACGTGAGGACGTCGGCGGTGAGGACATGGTAGTCCGGCAGGTTGAAGATGATTGTGGCAGCATCAGGGCGCTGGGCAGTAAGCTCGGTCAAGGCTCGTAGTTCCTGTCATTGATGAATGCGTCAAGAACATCCATCACAACAGGGCTACGGGCCCCTTCTGTCCAAAGACACGACCGGGTTTTCACCACGAACCTTGGAGGGCCATGTTGTGAGACCCCATCCCGGCTTCCTCCGGGAACACCACCCGGCACCGGCTCAACGGCGGAGGCGACAGGCGCCTCAACCGCGCCCGAACGTCATCGCCATGGTCAGGATGGTCCACCACCCAAACCCGCGCTTACGCCGACAGGCGCCGGGCAGAAGGCAAGACAGACCGCGAGGTCCGCCGCTGCATCAAGCGCTACCTCGCCCGACGACTCTCTACCGCCACCTCAACACCGCCGCCGGCAGCGAATTTGGGGGTTGAAGAGATATAGAAGCTTCATAGAAGAGTCGGCCGCTGAAGTCTGCCGCCTGCGAAATGGCACACTTTTCGACCAGCGCTGACGGGCATACTCCTGCGACCCGGGGTATGTTTTCCGTAGAAGTGGGGGCCCAGCTGGTCAAGCCATCGGCAAAGGGCTCGCCTTCTAATTGAGCTGTTCACGGTGTCTTATGCTGAAGGGCACGAGCTCGTCGGTCCGACCGGATTCGGTCTTTTTTACCCATTCCGGGTCGGACAGCAGAGCGCGGCCGATGGCAACCAGGTCGAAATCGCCGCGATCGAACCCCTCGATTAGGGGTTCGATGTCCCGGTTTTCGGTGGATGCGCCCGGCGTCCACGCACTATGGAACATATCGCTTAGTCCCACAGAGCCGACGGTGATGGTGGGCGTACCTGTCAGCTTTCGGGTCCAGCCGGCCAGGCTCAGGGCGGTGTCCGAACCATGGGAATTCTCGAACGCCGGCTGCCAGTACTGCCGCGTGGATGGGTGCAGGACATCGACGCCTGCATCCACCAACGGCAGCAGGATCTCCTGCAAGTCGTACGGGCTATCGGCCAAGCGGGCATCGTAGTGGCCGATCTTCCACTGGGAGAAGCGGTAGATGATGGCGAAGTCCTCGCCTACGACCGACCGGATTGCTTTAATCACCTCTGCAGGGAATCGGGTTCGGGCGACTGCGTTCCCGCCAAAACCGTCTCGGCGCTGGTTCGTCCTTTCCCACAGGAACTGGTCCAGCAAGTAACCGTGGGCACCGTGTAGTTCCACGCCGTCGAACCCCACCTGTTTCGCTTCGACTGCGGCCTGTGCGAAATCCGCGATCAGCCCGTCAATGTCTGACGTACTCAACCTATGTCCTAGCGGCTGCCCGAAGAGGCCCAGTCCGGAGGGGCTGCGGGAGGGTACGTCCGGATTGAATTTTGGACGTTCTCCCCGGACTACTCCTGTGTGCCACAGCTGAGGAACGATGGCGCCTCCCTCCGCATGGACGGCATCGACGACACCGCGCCAGCCTTGCAGGCTGTGGTCACCGTAGAAGCGCGGCACCTTCAGGTGAGGTCCGGCGGCTGCGTCGCGGATGTAGGTGCCTTCAGTAATGATCAAGCCCACGCCGCCCGCAGCCCGACGTGCGTAGTAGCGGGCGACGTCGGCTCCTGGGACGCCGTCGGGTGAAAACTCTCGAGTCATCGGTGCCATGGCAAACCGGTTGCGCAGACGGAGTGACTTGAGCTCGAACGGGCTAAACAAGGTACTTCCGGCATTGTTATGCATAGATTTGTCCTTATTTCAGGGCCATAGATGCCTCAGGTTTCCGGCCATTGAGCACATCCACCCGCCGAAGCGATCAGCTATGGCAGTAATGGTACGGCCCAGGCATTTTCCGCAACGGATCGAGTCCTGTGAGAGACGCGTCCCCTTCGGGCGTGGTGATGTCCGCGAAGGATGCCGCTGCGTGTTTTCCGGTTGATTAGATCGTCCTCGACGACCCCTGTCGCGCGAACCGGGTGCACGTCGTTGACATTGACCGCTGCTCCGCGTGCGCTCAACTCGAGCGCGTGCGCCCGGCCGATTCCGGTGCCGGCACCGGTAATGATGACGACTTGCCCGTCAAAGTTGATGTCCACAATTGCTCTTAAGCGGACGCAATGCCCCGGGAGCGGGCCTTCGCACACTGCGATACAGCGTGTGCACGAAGTTCGGTTAACTAACCCTGGCTGCGGGGTAGTCGACTTCCGGAATGTCGATCCCGTAAATGTCGCGCAGTTCGTGGAACATTGCGATCAGCTGCTTTGCGTCGACCTGGAGCAGATTTCGGTGGGTGTTAAGGAGGTGCAGCGTGCTCTTGAGGTCCGGCCGGTACTCCTCGCGCACACGGCGCATCTGTTCCACGTTCTCGCCCCGCACACGGGCGCGCGCATCGGCGACCGCAATGTACATCAACTGCTCCCATATCTTATAGAGACTGAAACCACCACCAAAGTGGAGGATACCGCTCGAGTACAGCCCCGGCGACTTGAGGCAGATTGCCCCTAAGTGGAAGTCCGGCTGATCACCGACCCAATCGAGCAGGTCCGGATCGAGCCAGGGAATGCTCACGGAGTACCCGGTGGCCAGGACAATGAGGTCGATCGTCTCGCGAGTGCCGTCGACGTACACAACATCCTCGCCTTCCAGCCGATCGATGTCCGGTTTTACCCCCAGCCGTCCGTGGGTCAGATAGTGGGCGACCTGGTCGTTGGAGATGCCATGGGTCGACCCGACAGGATCGGTGGGGATGGGCAGACCGAGCCGCTTGTAGTCGCCCAAAGCGTCGAGCACCCACTTAGCGCGGGCCACCGGATCACGGGGTACCGAGACGACCGTCTCGGGTGGCATCGCTGAACCATCGACGATGCCTTGCACCGGGTAGCCAAAGATTCGCTTGGGGAAGAACCAATACGCCCTGCGCATCGACAAGGTCGCCGACCGTCCGGTCATCGCGGCGTCGCACACGATATCGACGCCGCTGTTGCCAGCACCCACTACAAGGACGCGCTGGCCCTCGAAAGATGAATGATGACGGTATTCGCCGCTGTGGATGATTTTACCGCCGAACGTCTCCTGACCCTTGAACGTCGGCACGTACGGCGTCTGCTGCTGGCCGCATGCCCAGACCACCCCCCGGTAGAGGCGAGTCTCGCCGGTGCCCAGTGTCACTCGCCAGCCACTGTGGCCGCCGGCCACCGGCTCGGCAGATATCACCTCTGAGTCGCACTGGACGAGATCAGCAAGCCCGGCCGACGTCGCGAAGCCGCGAATGTAATCGCGGACCTGATCCCAGCGAGGAAAGTCCGGGAATTCCGCAGGCATGGGGTAGCCGATGAAGCCACTATGCGCCTTATCGGAGATAAAGTTGCACGACTCGTAAAGCGGTGTCTTCGGGTTGTCCATGTCCCAAAGTCCACCTACCGCTGTGTGCCGCTCAAGGATCTCGACGTCGAACCCGGCTTCGAGGAAGACCCGGGCCGCCACGAGTCCGCTCGGACCCGCGCCCACGATGCAGAAGGCATTCGACGAGTCCTTAGCTTCCAGCCCTGTCTCAACGGGATCAGGCAGCTCGTTCATGTATCTCCTTAGGGAAAGCCGGGATGCCACGGGGGCTCCAGATGCCGCCTATCTACCAAACAGACGGTTGAATAAGACCATAATGCTTTGCCTGGCGGTATGTCAAGGATCACGAAAAGATCTTCTACTAGCATCGTGACATAACGGGTTGGGCGTGTCCCAAGCCGGCGACGTGGCTGGAATCAACGAGACGCCCTCCTACCACACGGGTTAACGGGAGGGGGCAGTGTCTATGTCCGGTGAGTTCGCGATCGTGCGGGGCCTGCCGCGGACGGTGTTGCGCGGGGTGAGTCCTGCCGAAAGGTCAGTGGTCATCGTCGATGATGCGGGGCGCGGGCAGGCGGCGTGGTTGAGGTCCACGACGTTGGCGGAGTTGGCGGTTCCGCTCCTGCGTGCCCTGACATCGGCGGTGATGGCGGTGATAAGGTCTTCGGTGCCGCAGGAGAAGATGTCGGCACATCGCCGCGATGACCCTGCAGTGCGATCCGTTCGGTCTTCTGGTTGACGATCCGTAGACTTGGCGCCGGGACAGGGGTGATACCCCGTTCGGCGAGCAGGGGGAGATGAGGTCGGTGGTGTTGTGAAGTCCCCGTGCCGCCATCAGATCGGAGAGCCTTAGTGCCGGATCCTGTTCCATTGTTCGTGACGGGCCTGCATCTGTTCGGCCGGGGCCCCACCGAACACCTCGGCACCGCGGACGACGACGTCGCCCCCTCCATCGAGGAAGATGAGCTGCCCGGTTACATGGGAGTTCTCCTCGCAGGTCAGCCAAGCGAGGAGACGCGCAACGGCGACCGGCTCCGCCGGACCCTTTAGCGGCATCGGAACCCCGGCGAGGAGTGCCGCGCGGCCCTCCGGTGTCGACAGATACGGCGCCGTCATCGGCGTCACTATGACGCCCGGACCGACCCCGTTGAGGGGGATACCCGCGCCGGCCCACTCTTCAGAAATGGCGCGCACCCGCATCCACTCCGCGATCGCCCGTTTAGTAGATGCATAGATGAGGTGCCCACCGTCCGACTGCACGAGTTCATCTGCCCGCGCAATCGACTTGTTCTCATCACCGGCTCGCAGCGACGCGACGAGCTGCGGGTCGACCTCCTGCAAAGTGGAGAACGAGGCGACCAATGCTGCACGAGGATGCTCGGCCGCTGCGAGCAGCGGCCGAAGCGACTCCAGTGTGGCTTGGGCGCCAAAGAAGTTGACTTTAACAGTGAGTGAGCTCCGGGCCGTCACTCCCGCTACGGCGAGCACAGCGTCGATTCGACCCCCACTTGCTGAAGCGACGAGGTCGGGCAAGGCTGAACGCCCATCGACTGTGGAGAGGTCGGTGTTGATATCGCTGCCCGCGATGTCAACACCAATCACTCGATTGCCGCGAGCGTCGAGCAGATCCTTGGTTGCACGACCGATTCCGGATGATGCTCCCGTAACGACATACGTTCTGACCATGTTTTTCTCCGATTTGTTCATGCCAAAGCACCTTAGCCGTTGATCTATTGTCAAACAATCGATTGGCTGATAGCTTTCTTTTGTCTCTGCGCTGTGCCTCGCTGCGGATTCTGTAAGCTACTCGGCGCCTCGCCAAGGAGAAATCGTCATGACGGCTCAGGAGAACTTCCATGGCCAAGCCATCGCTGTAACGGGTGCCGGGGGAAGTCTTGGTGCAGCAGTGTGCGAGCGGCTACTCAATGCGGGCGCGATCGTGTTCGCGGTTGACTTATCCGGAGACGCTCTTGACGCACTTTCCTCCCGAACCTTGAACCACCAAGAGCGTTTACACTCTCGCGTCGCAGACGTCACAAACGAGCAGGATGTAGCCGCTTTCGCCGCCTGGGTTCGCGAAACCACGGGCAGTCTCGACGGGTTTTTCAATAACGCAGGAATTCATGGCCCGATCTCAACGCTATCCGAGCTCGATATCGAAGCTCTAACGCGCACCCTTCGTGTTAATGTGATTGGCGTTGCGCTGGGCCTGAAGCACATTCTGCCAAATATGTCGAAGGGGGGATCTGTTGTCAACGCGGGCAGCACCGCCTCGCTCAATGGCGCCCTTGGAATGGAGGCTTATGTCGCGTCAAAGCATGCCGTATTGGGGTTGACAAAGACAGCAGCTCTGGAGGCGCGGGCGAGTGGTGTGCGAGTGAACTGCGTCTGTCCCGGCGCTTTCGATAGCCCGATGATGGCAGACATTGACCGCGAACGCAGTATGAGACTCGACAACAGTGCTCGCGACCCAAGAAGAGAGTATGCGAGCGTCGATGATGTGGCGGAGGCGGTGATGGAGTTGCTGCGCCGTGGCAGCTCGATGATCACAGGGCAGGCGGTGAGCTTCACATGAAGCCAGGCCGGGAAGAGGATCTGTCCGGTAGAGAATTTGGAAGGCGTGTTGCTCTTGTTACTGGAGCAGGATCGGGTATTGGGGCCGCCTGTGCATTGATGCTGGCAACACGTGGTTCGAATGTCGTTATTGCGGATTTGGATGCGAAATCGGCGGAACGTGTGGCATCTACGATAGGGGGCACCGCGCTCGTTGCAACGGGAGATGTGTCCGATCCCGATGCCTGTGAACGAATCGTCGAGTTTGTCGTGCGCCGCCATGGTCGTCTCGACATCGCTGTGAATAGTGCCGGTGTCGGCATTGCGATTTCTGCAGCGATGGGTGACGTGCCCTTCTCGGAATGGAAGCGGATCATCGACATAAACCTCACCGGGACGTTTAACAGCATGCAATCCGAGATTAGGGCGATGCGCACAGGCGGCGGTGGCACCATAGTAAACATCGCCTCGGTAATGGCGGCTGTCGGCACGAAGCGCTCCGCACCGTACGTCGCTTCGAAGCACGCCGTTGTGGGGCTCACCAAGAGTGCAGCGCTCGAGTATGCGTCGCAGGGTATTCGTGTTAACGCCGTCGGGCCCGGCCACGTCGACTCGCCGATGTTCCGTCGACGCTCGGATGAGGATCGCGCGGCCATATCTCGCGGATATCCGACCGGTCGCGTAGGGATGCCGGAAGAAGTGGCCGAACTCGTGTGCTTCCTCGCCAGTGATAGGTCGGCATTCGCGACTGGTGGATTTTTCCCGCTTGACGGCGGTTACCTTGCTCAATGAAACGAACATCCAACTGCAGTAATAGCAATGGCTAACGAAAGGCAGTCCCAATGCTGACAAGCAATGACCAGGTAATCGAAGACGAAGAGGCGCTGAAGGAGACAATCCGTGACTTTGTGGCGGCGACACCACCAGCTGACTCACCGCTTAGCGCCTTCCGAGAGGGGCTTGAAGCTCTATGTGGCTCGTTCCCGGTGCCATCCGATGCTGAGATCGAGCGGATAGACGCAAATGGCGTCCCCACGTTGCGTGTACAGGCTCCCGGGGTGGATGCATCTCGAGTGATTCTCCACCTTCATAGCGGTGGCTACTTTATGGGTTCTGCCCAGGGGTATCGGGAGTTTGCATACCGTCTTTCGGCTGCCACTAATGCTGCGGTGATCGTGCCTGACTACCGACTTGCTCCTGAGCATCCGTTTCCCGCTGCGTTGAACGACACGGTGTCGGTATATGCGTGGGCACGTGACCATTGGGCCCCCTCCTCGATTGCCATCTCCGGTGATTCAGCCGGCGGGGGCCTTGCGATGTCGAGCCTTATGAAGATGCGCGACGACGGCATTCCGCTTCCGGCTGGCGGTGTAACAATTTCCGCCGCCCTCGATCTTCAATCCGAAGCGGAATCATTGAAAACCAATGCGGCAACCGATCCCGTCATCGACGGCTCCGAGATTGGGGGACTCGCCAGTTTGTACGCGGGTGATACGGACCCTGGACATCCGTATTGTTCGCCTGTCAACGGGGATAAGAAAGGATTGCCGCCTTTGCTGGTAATGGTGAGCGACGCCGAGGTCCTTCGGGACGACTCCATCCGACTTGTGCGCGAGGTCCAGGAGGCTGGGGGCGAAGCGACGATCTCCACCCCCGCGGGGATGGTACATATCTGGACGTTGTTCCCTAAACTGCGTCAGGCCGCAGCTAGCTTGGAGCTGATCGGAGAATTCCTGAACCGCGTCTGGGTAAGTCAGCCGCGCTCCTGAACGTGAACGGTCGGATTGATCTTGCTGTAAGCCGGGTGGACGCCAGCGGCTGAGGTGAGGATACAAGTCTGCCGTGAGGTACGGCTTGCCTCGAGACCCGGTTGTCTCGCGGTCAACCTTCGCGGTCGATGCTGCGTAACGCCGGGAGGGTGCCGCTCGGTGTGCGTAGAAATGATAAGCGCCGTTGCCGGCGTTGAGCGCTCAAAGAAGAGCTGAATTGAAGGGAAGGGCTTATGGAAGCCTTGAAAGCGTTGAAAGACCAGCTGGGATTCGACCCAGAGGAACTGCGCAGCAAATATGATGCGGAACGCGACCGCCGAATTCGCGCCGATCACGCCACATCAGTTACTAACCACCAGCTAACAGACTTTCGTGTTCTTTACCGCACTCAGCAGTCGAAGCTGGGCAGTGCCCAGCCCATGCCGGACTCGAACACTTCCCAGAATCAGAATTCACATGACACCTAATCACCCGTGCAGCAGGACAGTCCCGGCACACAAGGGAACTTCACTTCGCACCGGTTTGTCCCAAGCTTCCAGACGGCGCCGCGCCGTGTGCAGGGTGGCCTGATCATATATCTATTAGCCTGACCATCTATGGAGTAGACGCTGTGAGATCATGGATTCATGGTGCCTAACTCCGTTTCACCGCGACCTAAACGATCCTCCCTCCGCCAAGACCACCGACGCCTCACCCACTCACGCATTCTCGAAGCGGGCCGTGAGGTGTTCGCCGAGAAGGGCTACATGGCGACAACCATCGACGACATCGTCTCATTTGCCGGCGTGGGCCGCGCCACGTTCTACCTGCACTTTTCCACTAAGTACGACATCATCGCGCAGCTTTTCCGCGACTTGCGGCCGGAATTGATAAAGTATTATCGGAAGCTTGACGCCACACTGTCCAATGGGACCCCGGACGGACTGCAGAATTGGATGCTCGAAGCCCTCAAATGGATGGATGAGCACTCCGGTATCATAAACGCCGCCGACGCTGCAACCCTTGCTGGGGAGCCCCTACGTTACGATCGATTCACCTTCGATCTTGCCGATGAGATGACCTGGCTCATGGCGAGGTGGCCGGAAGACCGCCGAGACGAGCTCCGCGCGCGGGTGGCGCTGCTGGCCAATCAGTTCCGTTCCGCACTGGCCTACATGCTCGGCCACCACGACGATCGGAAGCACGCCAACCTCGCTGACCTGGGAAAGGTCATGGCCGACATCTGGGGACCCGCACTCACTCCGCCGCAGCCCCAACGCAGAACCCGAGGGCCGTTGGACACAGTACCGGCGATGAGCGATGCTAACGCACGCCCATCGATCGATTGATCGACCGCTGAACGGACCGTCCGTTGCGCGGAAATGGAGGAACCTCATGCCTAACAACGACGTCGCGCTTCTCCGCGAGTGGCTAGCCCGCCGCTTCGGCAAGACCGTCCGTTTCGCGACCGACCCAGTCCGCGGCGCCCTCGGACATTCGAGCGACACGATTATCTTCGACCTGCTGATTGGTGCCAGCGAGCCCGAGAGGCGCAAGGTCGTCGTCCGTTCCGCGCCCGCCGGGGCGGCGCTTCTCGAGCCTTACGACCTCGCCAAGCAGTACCAAATCACGCAAGCGCTGGCCGCGACTCCGGTCCCAGTCCCCACGGTTCTCGGTTTCGAAGCCGATCCTGGCGTACTAGGCCGCCCATTCTTCGTCATGGACTATGTCGAGGGCATCGCATTCGAACGCGAAGTCCCGCAGCACCTCCTGACGGGTGACCTCGCGGTCCGGACAAGGTTCACCGAGGGAGTACTGCACACGATCGCCGCCATCCATACCGTTGACTGCGCCGACCTGGGGCTTGACTCGATTGCGGACGGCCGGACATGGGCCGCTCGCGAACTGAAGTTCTGGCAGGACCGACTACAGCTCGAAGACGCAGTCAGCGATCCCGCATTGGTAGCGATCAGCGACTGGCTGGAGGCACATATTCCGCCGCCCCCCGTTCGTCCTTGTCTGCTGCACGGGGACCTCAAGCTGTCGAATTTCATGTTCCGCGACGAGGAGGTCGTCGCGGTACTGGACTGGGAGATTGCGGACATCGGCGACCCGCTAGCTGATCTTGCCTACTTCCTCGTCGTGAACTATCTACCCGATTTCGACAGCCCGATCAGAAGGGTTCTGAGTCGAGGTGAGCTTATCGCACGGTATCAACAGCTAACCGGTATCGACGTCCCAGACCTGACTTGGTACGAAGTCATGGTCGAGTTCAAGATTGCCCTGATCTACCTGCGAATGTTCAATCTCTTTCAGCGCGGCGATACGAACGATCTACGCTTCCTTCTCGGCGGACGCAAGCTCCTCGGCTGCGTTTCCCGGGCCCATGCCAAATCCGGGCTGCATGGGTTCCGCTCCCATGAGCCAGTCGCGAACCCGGATCGCGTCCGGGTAGCCGCCGAACAATTGATCGATGACTCAATCCTTCCAACCCTTGCCGATCCGGCGGCGATCACTTCGACCAAGCTGCTGCGGAGCACCTTCGCCGCCATGGCGCCCGATCTCGACACCGCCACACTCACAACGGCCGATCGAAATCACCGGCAGACTGTGTGAACGAAAGGACAGGTCGTTAGGAGTCGGCCGGCTCTGCTGCACGGATAGGTGACATCTAATCTGACCTTGTCTGCCAGGCCCGGTCTGGAAGGATTGCACCGGTGCCTCAGCCGTATCCGTTCGAATTCCGCGACGATTTGGTGCACGTCCCACGCAACCGCGAGCCCCGAGTCACGACCGAGCAGCTCTCAAAAGACTTCCGTGTCCACCCACTCTGCAGAAGTGGTTGCGCCGCACCGGCTAGGACGGGACTAAGCCCGGCCAGACCCGGGCGGAGTGCGCCAAGCTGCGCCGAGACCCGGAAAGCGGATCCACCTGCTGGAGCAGGAGAACGAGGTTCTCCTGCGGGCGGCGGCGTATCTGTGGCAGGCAAACCTGCCGGAAAAGCTCTACCTGCCGTGAGAGATCTCGCCGCTAACGGGTACTCACGTGGTGGTGGCACGAGGGATTCTCAAGCCTGCCGGCCAGCCCTATCACCGTTAGACCAAGCCCGTCACCGACGCGTCGTCGCCGCCCGGCTGGGCCAGCTCGGGCAGCTCGTCGGGCTCCTCGGTCTCGAAGTAGGTGAAGGTGGTGTCAACGAAGTCGAGATTCCATTGACTTCGCCGTCGTGCCATTGCGGGCGTCCGGCCCTCGATGAGGTTCGTCTCCTACGCTGACCGCAAGAAAGTCGCAGCCGAGCTGAAGAAGATCTACGCCGCCCTCAACGCCGAGATCACCCGCCGATTTCGAGGCCTGAGCGTGAGGCCAAGTACCCGCAGACAGTGGCGACGCGGACTGCGGCGAGGGAACCGTTCCTCCCGTTCCTGCAGTTCCCGCCGATGCTGCGGCGGGTGATCTACACGACGAACTTGATCGAGTCGTTGAACTTGCAGCTACGCAAGGTCACCAAGAACCCCGGACACTTCCCAACCACCGAATCGGCCGTCAAGCTGCTGTAGCTGGCGACTGCACCATCGAGGAGCGCCGCGCCCGAGACCGCGCCGACGAGAAGGGCAAACCGCCGGACAACGATGAGCATCAGGCCGACTGGTCGAAGGACAGGTCACCACGAACTCGAAACAGACCCTCGCGCAGCTGGTCACGGCGTACCCCGACCGCATCATCCTCTACTTCCAACCATCCAAAAGACGCGACGAATATAGACACACTGACTATTGAGTGTTACGGTCGTACAACCAAGCGGGTCGTGCCCTCGCCTAAACAAACATCTACGAGACTGCGTAATCGCGTGCTAGTGACGCAGGAACGTCCCAACCGTGGGCAGACACCCGAAGTATTCGGGTCATCAAACCGTTTTTCGCCCAGCTCAGAGAGGAGTGCACAGTGCGCATCGGTGTAACTTTGTATTTACAGAACTTCCAGGATTGGGACCGTTACGAGAGGGTGGAAGCTGGCGAGGACGGACCACCCCTCGATCCCACCACTGACTCTCGGGTGGTCAACGATCACCTCGAGCTGGGTCTGCTGGCTGATCATCTCGGGTTCGACTCCCTCTGGACCGTCGAACACCATATCGGCCCTTATACCCTCGTCTCCAACCCTCTGCAGTTGTTGACCTACTTCGCCGGGGCGACGTCGCGCATCGATGTCGGGACCATGGTCGTTGTATTGCCCTGGCATCATCCACTGCGGGTCGCTGAGGATATCTCCACCCTTCAATACGCCCTCCGCGGCCGCAAAGCCTTCATCGGCTTCGGCCGTGGCGCGGGACGGCGAGAGTTTCGCCAACTCGGCGTAGACATGAATAACTCCAAGACCATGTTCCAAGAGGCCGTGCAGATCGTGAAGCTCGCGTTGTCCGAGGAGAAGTTTTCATTCCACGGTCAGCACTACGACCTGACCGACATCACTCTGCGTCCTCGGCCCGCCGACCCGGCCTCCCTAATCGACGACATGCATTTCTCGTGGGGCAGCCGCACATCGGCTCCGGTAGGCGCGTCGTACGGGCTCAAGCCAATGATCATTCCTCAGAAGTCACTACCGGAATACCATGAGGATCTGGCCAACTTCGCCGCGGCACGGGCCGAGGTCGGGCTTCCGCCTGCCCGCCCGCGAATCCATCTTCTTGCCCACTGCGCCGAAAGTGAAGCCGAGGCGGAAGCGAATGTCCGCCGGTATATGCCTGAGTACGCTGAAAGTGCCGTCCGCAACTACGAACTCGGCGGGAGTCATTTCGCGAATACCAAGGGATACGAGCAATACGCCGATCAGGCCCGGCAGACGAGTAGCCGAGAAGATCTGTTCCGAAACATGGGTGAGGTCTACATCGACAATCACCTCTGGGGCACCCCGGAGCAATGCATCAGGAAGATCAAGGAACTTTCTGATGCGTTTCACCCCGAGGAGTTCATGCTCGCCTTTAGTTTCGGTTCGATGCCTTTCGATGTCGCAAAGAAAAGTATGGAGCTGTTTGCCCGCGAGGTTCTGCCCGCAGTCCAGGAGATCCCCACCCTCGATCCACGGATGTTCACGGAGGCCCAATGAATACCGCGGACATCGCCGCAGACCTTGCGGAAGAGGTGCCGCCCAACCGCCTCTTCATCGGCGGCGATTGGGCGGCTGCAGGGGACGCGCTGGCGATCGACATCGTCTCACCCCTGACAGAGCAAGTTCTGGCTACCGTCCCCGCCGCTGGACGAGCAACCGTCGACCGCGCGGTGATGGCGGCGCGCGAGGCATTCGACCATGGCCTCTGGCCCCGACTTCCGATCGAGGAGAGGGCAGCAGTCATCAGTAGGCTGGCGGCATCGTACGCCAGCCGCCGCGAACAAGTGGGGCAGTTGATCACTGCGGAAATGGGTTGCCCCATCACCCTGTCACGAGTCATGCAGGCCACCACACCGCAGGTGCTCCTCGAGAGCTCAGTCGCGGTTGCGCACGAGTTCCCCTTCGAGGAGGAGCACCGATCACCGACAGGATCGGCGCTCCTACTGCATGAGCCCGTCGGGGTGGTCGCTGCCATCGTTCCGTGGAACTCGCCTCACACCAGTGCCCTGGCGAAGTTGGGCCCTGCCCTGCTGGCGGGCTGCACGGCAGTGCTCAAACCCGCACCGGAGACCGCGCTCGACGCGCTCCTGCTGGCCCGGATGTTCGAGGAGGCGGGGCTGCCTCGTGGGGTGCTCAGCGTTCTTCCCGCCGACCGCGAGGTCAGCGCGTATCTCGCCGGACATCCCGGAGTAGACAAGGTGGCGTTCACGGGATCGACCGCCGCGGGGCAGGCGATCGCCGCCAGGTGCGGAGCGGACGTGCGACGGGTGACCCTCGAACTGGGCGGAAAGTCCGCGGCCATCGTGCTTGACGATGCAGACCTTGGGCAAGCGGTGGAATCGCTACGAATGGTGGCGCTCCGTAATACAGGCCAGGTGTGCTCGAACACCACCCGCGTGCTGGTCTCGCGCACTCGCAGGCCGGAACTGGTAGAACGACTGGTCGCGATGATGACGCAGCTAGCCGTGGGCAACCCCTTCGACGAGAAGACCGAGGTGGGTCCTCTCGTCAGCGCGCGGCAGCGCGATCGTGTGGAGTCCTACATCGCGGCGGGCCGCGCAGTTGGGGCGCGGCTGGGGTGCGGCGGGAAACGCCCCGCGGAGCATGACCGCGGCTGGTTCGTCGAACCGACCTTGTTCTACGAGGTCGATAACGGGATGGCCATCGCCCGCGAGGAGATCTTCGGGCCGGTGCTTTCGGTCATCGATTACACAGACGAGGACGAGGCCGTGGACATCGCCAACGACTCGTCGTACGGACTAAGCGGCGCGGTCTACAGCAGTGACCCTCGCCGTGCCCTCGACGTGGCACGACGCATCCGCACAGGAGCGGTCCTGATCAACGGGAATCCACCCGGTTTCCAGGCGCCGTTCGGCGGCGTGAAGATGAGTGGTCTGGGGCGGGAAAACGGACCACAAGGCCTCGCCGCCTACCTAGAGACGAAGTCGGTGGGCCTACCCCCCGACATGCTTGGCGAGCTCTCGGCCGCCGGGTGACCACCAGCACAGTTTCACGACACGGAAGGAACACCAATGAACGATATAGCTCCGCTGACGCCGGCTGATGAGTACCTGTACCACCAGATCCCGGATACCTTTGCAGCCACCGCTTCGTCCGACCGCAACTGGACCGAGAGAATCTGGTTCACCGCGTTCGCACAGGACGGGTCGCTGCAGGTCAACTTCGGACTTGGCAAGTACACCAACCGCAACGTCATGGACGCTTTCGGCGGCGTTTCCCGTGGCAAGGAGCAGTGGATCGTCCGCGGTAGTCGGGAGCTGTACCCCGATCCCATGACGATGAGCGTAGGGCCGTTGCACTACTCCGTGCTCGAACCGCTGAACGCTGTGCGTGTCATGCTTGAGCCGAACGATAGCCAGCCGATCTCGTTCGACCTGACTTTCACCGGGGAATTCCGGCCCCTTTTCGAGGAGCGAAACACCCACCGGACCGTTTACCGCCGTACGGAGGACGTCGTCCGCTACCACCAGATGGGGAGGGCAAGCGGCTGGATCGAGGTCGACGGCATCCGGCACGAGGTCAAGGATGAGGAATGGAAGGTCGGCCGCGACCATTCCTGGGGAGAGCGAGGCGAGCGGCTCGTCGGAGGTCCGGCGCCAGGAGTCGAACCCACGAAGGTGGTCGCACAGAAACGCTATTTGTTGCTCTGGACTCCGTTGCTGTTCGAACGACCGGATGGGTCGAGGTATGAGATCGGCATGTACGTCATCGAGGGTGGGCACCATGAGCACCATGACGGTCCTCCACGGTTCATGTCCGGCCATGTGGACCACCCCGACGGCACACGCGAGCAGATCACCCGAATCGATCCGCAGCTGTCCTTCGACAAAAAGACCCGCTACTTCACCGGGGGTTACTACGACTTGGAACTCGAAAGCGGTTTGAAGCGCAGGATCGACGTCGAACCGATCGGCGAGACGGGCTTCCACATGCGCCCTGCCCGCTACGGCTCGTGGAAGGGCGTGAGGCACGGCCACTGGCTCGGAAAGCTGGCGGTTGAAGGGGACTACTTTCCGGACTGTGCTGCGGACATCCGCAGGCTCGGGCAGGCACGCGATACGCCGATCCGCGCGAGGGAAGGCGACGCCGTTGGCTACGGCATCCAGGAAAGCATCGTTTCGGGCGTCTGGCCGGAGTTCGACCTCGGAACGGAGGCGGACTACGGACGCGGTGAGGGAGCCGGTCCCGAGGACCGGTGAAGGTAAGGATGTAAGGGGTTGTCGACGGAGAACTGCAGCCCTATACGTTGCTGGTCTCCGTCGACAATCCCGACGCCGCCTTGCCGTTCCATGTCGACGGGCTGTAGACGGGCCCGGGCTGCCGTTGAAGTTCCGGAACGGACCGTGGGGCGCTGGCGCTTAAGGCTGACGAGATCGCTGCGCCGTCGGTCAGTTGATCGCACGTGGTGCGAATGGATTCAGCCTGCCTGTCATACCGGGAGCCATGAAGTCCGTGCTTTACTGCGTGATTCCAACCGGCTCCGCAAGAGTCGTCTACTAGCCGAGAAACGATGATGAAATCAGCCATCTGTTCCCTTCCGTGGACGACTCGCAGGCGTGAAAATGGGGTAGGGTCGCCTGCCGACGCCCACGCTGTTGGGTTGCTGCAGCCCGCGAAACGGCCTGAGGCTGGGACCCGACTTGGAAGGGCCACGCACTGTTTGCTTCGAGCACGCCGGGCAGAATTTCGGATTCCCTTGACCGAGCCCCCGGGCGGCCTTTCCCGAGCACATCGAGGTCGAAGCAACCTGGGGGCATCTACCAGCGCCTTGTCGCCGCCTAGTTGTACGGCCAAGGGACATTGGTTGGGTGAATGTGAAGACTCGCTGGAGTCGTTGACTGATGGGTGAGGACCTTCGGTCGCACAGTGGAGTTGCTTAGACAACCGGTGAGGCAACCAGGAGGTCCTCAAAGTCCCACGCTAGTGCCGCTTTGACTCCCCGCCGATGGTTGCGGGTCAGGGGTATGGTCATAGACCACGGCTGGCCGGCTTCCCGTGCCGTTGAGCAGTTCAACTGTTCCTGGCCCACGGCGAAGCGGTGGCGGAACTCTACGCTGCGGTGGGTGAAACGGGCATGACTGACAGAGCCTCACGTCCGCACGGCATGCCGAACCGGACTCCGCAGCAGCTCGTCCGCAAGGTTGTGCACATGCGCTGGAAGCAACGGCTGGGACCAGTCGCAGTCGGCGTCGAAGCTGGCGATGCCAGCTTCGACGGTCCATGCGGTTCTGGTTAGTTGCCGGCTGAACCGCCTGCACCATGTGGATAAACGCACCGGCGAGGTCATCCGCCGTACGAGCACGACAGGCCCGGGGCCCATGATCCACGTCGACGTAAAGAAACTCGGCAACATCCCGGACGGTGGCGGCCGGCGCTACGTGGGCCAAACCCAGGGCGACCGGAACGTGCAGCGACATACGCTACCGAATCAGCCCGCAGAAACGCCCTCCCCGCATGGCTGCACCACCACAAAGTCCAGCAGGCCCCACACTGCAATTCGGAGGCCAACCGCCCATCAGACGTTCAACTAACCTGCCTGGGCAGTACACCTCACGGGAACTAAAAAGCAGAAGAGCAAGCGCGTGATGCACGCTGTGATCACGGCCGTCGTCGCCGGTGTCCCGAGCGCGCTCAGCAAGATCCGCAGCCTGAGCCGACGCCGGAAGAGTGTGCCAGGTACGTGCTGGCGTTCGACCGGACCGGTGGCCCCCCGGAATCGATGAGTTTGTCAAGCGGCAGTGTGATAGCTGCGTAGATGCCGCTACTTGTTTGAGTTCCACCCAGGGGGGGTGTCCCTCAGACTCTTCTATGTCTGTCAAACGCTGCTCGGGCATGGGATGGCGGCGTTAAGCGTGCGGTAAACGCGGCGGGCCAGGTAGCGCTTGATGCATCGTCGGATTTCCCGGTCGGCGCGGCCTTCTGCTCGCCGTTTCTCGACGTATTTGCCGGTCTCTTCGTCGTGGGTCATCTTCGTGAGAGCGACCAGGTGGAGGGCACTGTTCAGGCTTCTGTCTCCGCCTCGGTTCAGGCGGTGCCGGACGGTGTTGCCTGAGGACGCGGGGATGGGGTTGACCCCTGCCAGGGAGGCATAGGCTGCCTCATTGCGGATGCGTCCGTGATGGGACCAGGCGGTGAGGCAAGTCGCCGCAGTGACGGGACCGAAGCCCTTTTCCCGCAGCAGGGGCGCTGCTTCGCTGATCTGCACCAGTTCTGTCAGTTGTTTCTCGTTGGCTTTGAGCTGGTCATCGAGTTCCAGGACACGTTTGGCCAGCCGCGATGCCTCGGCGCGAGCGATGCTCAGGGAGAGTTCCTCCTCGCGTGCGCGCCACCGCGATACTTCAGTGATCTGTGTTCCTGAGAGGGCTTTGCGGGCGTCCAATCCTAGATCGTGTGTGCGCAGCAGCGCGGTGAGCGAGTTGACCGAGCGGGTGCGCTCGGTGCTCATGGCGTCGCGCGCGGTGACCAGGATCCGCGCTGCTTGGCGGACCCCCTCGTTGAGCCTCGGTCGGCTCAGCTTCTCCAGTGGAAGGGGCAGCGCGGCCGCTGCGATGTGGCGGGCATCAAGGGCGTCGGATTTACCAACGCCGTGACGCTTCTTCGCATCCATCTTCGGGGCTTCGGCTACCGGGTAGCCAGCGGCGGTGACCGTGCCGGCCAAAATGGCCCCGTAGGAAGAGGCGCCCTCGATCATCCACAGGGTGTCGGCGTCTGCATTGGTTCGGCGGGCCACCCAGGCGATGGCCCTGCTGATGCCGGCGCTGGTGGTTGGGAAGTCCCGGGTGTCGATCAGCTCGCCGGTCTTGGCGGCGAGGATCGCATAGACGTGGTTGCGGGCGTGTGTGTCGACGCCGACGACAAATGGGTGGGAATGTGCGACGAGGGACATAGTGGACATGGCACCTTTCCACAGTGATGGACAGGGTCAGGCCGTTGTCGGCCGGTACCGGTCCGGGGCGAATCACTTCGGAACAGCACTGTGACGGGTCACGCGCCTCAAGTCGCGGACAATCTTCTGATCAAGCTACCGAGGTGGGCCGGACAGGTCCGGCCGGCCCACCCGAGGTTGGACAAGTCATAGGAAAGGCACCAAGTGGTCAGTTCTTTCATGGAGTCACAACCAAGGCGTGGGACGACCGTACCCATCCTGCCAGCCAGTCCCAGACCAGCTATAAACAAATCTCACAGTTCTTTGTCAAGCGAAGAGCGGACTTTTTCTTAACGCCGCTGAGGGGTTTTTGGGCAAAAGGTATCTGCCGGCGGCCGTGGGCCGTCGGCTAAGCGGCGGGATTTTTCAGGCGGCTTGGGGCGCCGGCGTCTCGTAGAGTGCGCCGTCGCGGAGCATCGCGAACAGGACGTCACAACGGCGTCGGGCAAGGGCGATCAGGGCTTGGTTGTGTCGTTTGCCTTCGGAGCGTTTCCGGTCGTAGTACGCCCGGGAGACGGGCTCTTTCAGCGCGGCGAAAGCCGAGAGGAACAAGGCCCGTTTGAGGATCTTGTTGCCCTTCTTGGACGAGTGGTCTCCGCGGATCGACGTGCCCGAGCGCCAAGTGACCGGCGCGAGCCCGGCGTAGGACCCGAGGTGGCCTGCGGTCTTGAATTCCTTGCCGGCGACCTCGGTGATGATCCGGGCTGCCGTCCTGACGCCGACCGCTGGCAGGGACGTCAGGAGTTCGTGAAGAGGGTGGGCCTCCACAAGTTTTTCCACTTGTGCCAGGACCTCGTTGCGCGACGTACGCAGCTGGACCAATTGCGCGGCGAGCTGAGACAGCACGATGCCGGCGGCACCGGTTCCGGCGACGACCACGGTCTGCTCATCCAGAGCCGCGAAAATCTCGGCGGCCCAGCGTTTACCGGCCCGTGGTGCGAACTTGGTCATGAACGCGCCGACGCGGGTCTGGCCGGCCTTGCGCAGCGCCTCCGGGTCGGGGTACTTCCGCAGCAGTTCGGCCATCACGGGGTGGTCCAGGTGAGGTCCGACGGCCCGTTCCAGCGCGGGGTGGATCTGGGTCAGGAGACCGCGGATCCGGTTCGATGCCGCGGTGGCCTGCTTGGCCAGGTCGTCATCGAAACCGCACAGCATCGACAGTTCCGCAGCCTGCTCATCGGCCACTGCGATCGAGCGCAGCGTGTGCGGCATCGACCGGGCAGCTTCAGCAATGATGTAGGCGTCTCGGGCATCGGTCTTGGCTTCGCCGGGGTGCAGGTCCGCGATTCGGCGCATCGCCAGGCCGGGCAGGTAGCCAACCAGGATGCCAGCGGCCTGGGCCACGGCCACCGGCAGCGCACCAATCGTAGCCGGCTGGTCCACGACCAGCAGCAGCCTGCCGCGGCCGGCCAGCTTGTCGATGATCGCCCTCAGTTTCGCCTCGTCCTGGGGCAACGCCTTATCGAGGAGCTTCTTGCCATTCTTGTCCAAGGCCACCGCATGGTGGTTGGTCTTGCCGACATCGACGCCGATGAACACATCAACGGAATCGTGGTCCTTGATGACGCATAACCTCCAGAAGTCCGGGCAGAGATGACAGCACTGGCATGTCCTGCGGCCCCAGAGTTCGGCATCCACGTTACGGCCGGCCTGCCACGGTGGTATCTGTGGCTTGGTCTGGTCCCCATTAGCGATCTCCTGGCGCCTATCGGACCCCGGTGACAACACCCCCCGGATCATGGTCGACTGGGGGACTAAATCTTGCCGGGGCCGACAGGCCAGCAACCCCGATTCTTGCTCGATTTGGGGCTATAAGAAAGTTAACGGGGAAACCTGCGGCGAGCAACTCCTGGGGACTTTCGCCGAGCACCCGTCATAGGTTCAGTTTCCCGGTAGCGGCATGACCACCCGCGAGGTAAAGAACCACGAGCTGCCTTCGCAGACGATGAGGTCGTGGTAGCGACCGGCCGCGAGCACCGTGTACGTGCCGTCGCTATTGGGCGTGCGCAGCTGAGAGATGCACGTGCCGACCGCACGTCCGGCATCCATAAGTAACCGGACATCGAGCACCGCATGCACTGCTTTGCTGCCTTGGCGACGCTGTCGCGAACGGTGAGCTGCTGCGAAGCCGCGCAAATCCGCAAGGCCCTGAAAGCGGCGGCCATCGGGCAACCGCATCGACGCGTCACGCGTGAAGCAGGTGAGCCACGCTTCCACCTCGCCTTCATCTAGCAATCGAGCCGCCCTGTGATAAAGCGTGCGGATGGTCATGATCGTCGAGGCCTCAAGATCCGGGATGTGCCCCTTCAGGCGGTCACGCAGAGTCCCCTCGTGCGACCCGTCCGCTGCTGCCTCAGGACAGGACAAACGACTCTCCTCATCGACATCGCCCAGAGGACCCCACCCGCACATGCTGTTGATTCCTGACCGCGAATCGTCACTGTTTACTCGCTCGCCCACGGTGCCGAACCTCTCATTGGTACGCTGTGCACCGGCAATGTGCCATGTGCTTCTCCTCGGGGAGTCAGTTGCCAAGAGCACCGCCTTGCGCAGAACGTCAAAGGACCCCTGTCGGCACGCAGTGTGTGCTTTGGTGTCGCAACGACATCTGTTCTGACCATGTTTCTCCAATTTGCTCATAACCAAAGCACTTTAGCTGAGTCGCCTGGAGTGCTGCGGTGAAACCCGGCAAGGCTCAATTGCTGCCTGCTGAGCACCGCGTTAAACGACTCCAAGTCCGGACGAGTATTGCCTGAGGATCCACGTCGGGATGATGACAACGGGAACGGCCTTTGCCGACGTAATCAGCAGGTTGAAGTAGGTGACGGCTTACAGCAAATGTTGGCGTTTTGACTTGGGAGGCTTTCAAGTCTTCAGCAGTTGCCCTGCTTGCATCCCTGGAAGTATGAGCTGCGTTGTCCCACCTTTGAGCGGGGAACTCTTCCGTGGTCATTGGAGCGACCCTTAGGCCGCCCTGTGGTTGACATCGTAACTCGCGATCGGTTGGTCGGTCTAGGCACGAGAGTCTCCGAACAAATGCTAGACACAGCGTCCACTCACATGTATAAAGGAACCTGTGTCCTACAACACACTCGCAAAACCAGCTGACCCCTCGACAAACGCGCCGGCGAACGAAAGCTCAGGAACCTTTTATTCAAAACGTTCCTGCCGCGCCCTTAGTCCAAGATCAAAGGAGATTACCATGGCGACCAAAACTGAGTCTGCAAACACGGTTCAACTTGAGCGCGCGATTGAGCGCTGGCGCCAACTCGTGCCAAAAGGGGCTACTCCAAGCATCCAGCTATACCGGGAGCAAATTTCTAAACTCTATGCGGAATTCCCGATTCCGGAAGATGCAGATATTTCGGAGGTCGACGCGGGCGGCGTGCGGTCACTTTGGGTCGCTGCCCCTGGTGCCAGGGACGGCTACGCTACCGTGCACCTCCACAGCGGCGGCGGTGTGATGTGCAGTGCCGATGACTACCGTGAATTCGCATATCGGCTGTCGTCAGCGACGCGATCCCGGGTTCTAGTTGTTGACTATAGGCTAGCGCCCGAGCACCCTTACCCAGCGCAGGTATCAGACTCGTTGGCGGCTACCCGTTGGGTAGGAGAAGAAGTGGGAATGTCCCGCGTAGCACTGACCGGAGATTCGGCTGGAGGCGGACTCGCATTCGCTACGGCGATGGGGCTTCGGGATAATGGTGACGAGCTCCCGGTAGCGATCGCCACAATCTCCGCTGGCCTCGACCTCGCTGGTGAGGGTGCGTCGTTTACTGAGTTCATGGGGCACGACCCCGTTGTCGACGAGGAAATGATGACCGTTTGTGGACCTGCGTACGTTGGGAACCTCGACCCCAAGAATACGCCGCTTCTCTCCCCGCTCCACGGCGATGTGCATGGACTGCCCCCGGCACACCTCGAAGCCAGCGGACACGAGTGCCTACGTGACGACTCGACGCGCATGCATGAGAAGATTCAACGGGCCGGGGGACAGTCTGAAATCAAAATTATCGCCCATGTGCCGCATATCTGGACAATATTTCCTTACCTCGACCAGGCCACCCAGTCCTTGTCGAGGATTGGTACATTCATTGGCTCTCGATTCCGGTAGATGACTCTCTGTGGCCACACAGACTCACGGGGCATCGGCATGGAAGGCAGACCAACCGTCTGTAGTGAACCAGTTTAACTGAATTGACCGCAATGAATTGAAGGCGCGTCACCGTAAACGCCAGAACTCGCAATAGCTGCAAATCCTGGTGTAGTGATCACTGGTATATATCTCTTTTCCGAGCGAAGAACGTTGCTCGAAACTTTCTCTTATTCAAACAGGCGAAACGAAGGACAAGGCAAGAATGGAATTTGGTTACGTAGCCCAGGGGTACCTTCCGGAGCGACTAAGGCGCCAGTCGCCTGACTCGGAACACATCATGTTACAAGAAGAATTTGACCTCTGTGTCCAAGCGGATAAGGCGAAATTTAAGTATGCATGGATTCCGGAGCACCATTTCACGCCCGGCTATTCACATATCTCAGCGAACGACATTTTTCTCGGCGCATTAGCAAAAGTTACGTCTCAGATGCATCTGGGCTCTGGCATCTGGAACCCGTTACCTCGCGTTAATCACCCCGCCGTCTTAGCTGAGAGAGTCGCGATGCTCGACCATCTATCCGAGGGACGCGTGGAGTTTGGAACAGGTCGAGGGTCAGGTAGTCAAGAGGTCTTAGGCTTTTATCCCGAATTTGAGGATGCGTCCGGCACGCGAGAACTTTGGGAAGAGACGATCGGTGAGTTTGTTAAAATGTGGACCCAGGACGTGTATGAAGGATTCGAAGGAGCCCATTGGTCGCTCGCCCAGCGGGAGATCCTTCCAAAGCCCTACAAAAACTCCCACCCCGCCATGTGGTATGCAGCGGGCAATCCCGCTAGTTGGGAAATGGCAGCTCGAAAAGGACTCGGCGTGCTCGGATTCTCGCTTGGAGCCGGCTTGAATGCCGCCGAGAACGATGTGGCGAAGTATCATGAAACATCCAAGAACGCTGAGCCAGTAGGCGCGTTCGCCAACAATAACGTCGCTATCTCGATTAACGCCTGCTACGTCCATGAAGATCGTGAGGTCGCCCGTCAGGAATTCTTGTCCGGGTGGCAAGCCGAGTACATCGGGTACGCCCTTCATTACCATGATCAGATCCCTAGGCCGGATGATTTCCCGGTATGGCCCGAACTTCCTCCGGCGCCGGATGAGACGGCACTCGATACGATGATTGAGCTGGGAGCAGCCATCGTGGGTGATCCCGATGATGCACTGAAGCAGTTTCAGCGTTGGGCTGATACTGGTGTTGACCAGATAATGGTCGGGACAGCCAGCAAATCGTACGAACAAAATTGTCGAATGATTAGCCTGCTGGGAGAGCACGTCATTCCAAAACTCGACACGGACCCCATTCACAGCACGACTCGTTATCGAGACGCCGCAGGATACAGGGTTCTTCCGGTTTGACCGTGGGTAGAACAATCCAAGTGACCACGACTTGTGGGATATCCGGGGGGCACAGGTCGCTTTAGTTAGTGTCACAGGCCGCACGCAGCGGGCGCGGTTCCCGCTCGGTGAACGCTATGCGCATCGCGTGCTCTCGGTGCATCGGGGTCATCGATGTCCTCGATGCACACGAGGCTTGGTTCCTCGACCAGATCGCTGCCAAGTTACGCGGTGACCATGTTCGTGGGCCGGTTGACCCCAAATACCGAGAATCGATCGCGGTGCTGCACATGATGGTGTCACGATTCAGGGATCCAACTTGCATCGAACAGTTCGTCGCCGTCGTCGAGCCGCAGGGTGTGCCCCCGACGCTGGGCGGCGCTCGAGGCTGCGGGCGATATCCGAGACGACGGCGAGAATTTCCGCCGACAGATAGTGCGTCGAACATCCCCCGCCTAGACCCATATCGGCCCTGGGCGACACGACCGTACAAAGGAGTACTGTATGCAGGCAGCAGTTTTGGAGGAATTTGGGCAACCACTGGTACTCCAGGAGATGACACTTCCGGATCCGGGTCCACGTGAGGCTCTGGTTCGAATGATCGCCAGCGGGGTCTGCCACTCCGATCTTTCGTTGTCCCAGGGCAAGTTCGGTAGGACGCTTCCGATTGTCCCCGGGCACGAAGGCGCTGGTGTCGTGGAGAAGGTCGGCTCCGACGTTACCTCTGTCGCGCCGGGTCAGCGGGTGATCCTCGCCTGGCAGGCGGCTTGCCGCGAGTGCCGCCAGTGTCTGGTCAGCCAGCCGCACCTATGCACAGGCACTATCTGGAGCGGACTCCCTGCGCGGATCCACGTCGATGGGAAGGCCATCCCTTCTATGAATGGACTTGGTACGTTCGCCGACGCGCTCGTCATCGACGAGCGTTGCTTGGTTCCGTTCACCGACCGGCACTCGTTCGACGTGGCAGCTCTAGTGGGGTGTGCGGTGACGACCGGAGTCGGTGCCGCAGTGAATACCGCGCGGATCCGCCCAGGGGACACTGCCGTCGTCATCGGTTGCGGGGGAGTCGGGTTGTCGGCGATCCAAGGGGCGCGCCTCGCCGGTGCCGCTCGTATCATCGCGGTCGACCGTGCCCCAGCTAAGGCGGAGCTTGCCCGGATCTGCGGGGCGACCGATGTTCTCACCGGTGACGAGGCCTCGGCCAGCTCTATCCAGGACCTCCTCGGAGGTGTCGGCGCCGACCACGCGCTGGACTGCGTCGGCGCACCCGTTACGCTACGTCTCTGCTTCGACGCGCTACGCCCGGGGGGGGCACTGACCATCGTCGGTATCGGGCCACTCGACGCGCCCCTGCCCATCACTATCGGTGACACGCTGACCGGGAAGTCAATCAAATACTCACGCTACGGAGGCGCGGATGTCCGGCGCGACTTCCCTCGAATCCTCGAACTGGACGGGGCTGGGCAGCTAGACCTCGGCATCCTCGTCGATCGCCAGATTCCCCTCGATGCCGTCAACTCCGCTCTTGACGATCTCGCGGCCGGTGTTTCCGCCCGGACCATCATACGGTTCGACTGATACCACAGAGGCCCTACAGTCCTCAGTGGTATCAGTCGGCACCAACCGGGCCGACTCGGTTTATCCGATTCGGCCCCTGGACTCGTGCGGAATCCAGCACGCCCTGCCCCACCGAAATGTCCCGGCATAGAAAGAGGACCGGTCTGCCATGACGTCTACTGCTACTCAGATTTACGCCCGCGCGCGAGACCTGCTGCTGCGCCACCGCACCGACTACGAGAGCGCTGTTGGGGAGTTCGCCTGGCCGGTCTTCCCCGGCTGCTTCAACTGGGCGACCGATTGGTTCGACGGTTACGCCCGTGGCAATACCGGCACGGCTTTGTGGATCGTCGAGGAGGACGGTTCGGAGCAGAAGTACACCTTCGACGACATCGCGCACCGTTCGGACCAGGTCGCCGATTTGTTGGCCGACGAAGGAGTGGGCGAAGGCGATCGTGTCATGTTGATGTTGGGAAATCAGGTCGAGATGTGGGTCTCGGTGCTGGCTATCGCCAAACTCGGTGCGGTCATCATGCCCACCACCACTGCCCTGCAGGCCGAGGACCTGGCCGACCGGATTGAGCGCGGCCGCGCCCGCTACGTCATCGCTAACGCTGCAGACACGCCGAAGTTCGAAACGTTCGCAGAGCGCATGACCAAGATCGTGGTGACTGGAACTTCGGGGGCAGAGTCAGCACCTCAGGGCTGGCGTCGGTTCGACGATGCCGACCAGTTTCCAGGGCGCCCCCGCATGGCCATCACCCGGCCCGATGACACGCTATTGATCTATTTCACCTCGGGCACCACCAGCCGGCCCAAGCTTGTCGAACACAGCCAGGTCAGCTATCCCGTCGGACACCTTTCGACAATGTACTGGATCGGGCTCCAACCCGGTGACGTCCATCTGAACATCAGCTCGCCCGGGTGGGCCAAGCACGCATGGAGCAGCATCTTCGCCCCCTGGATCGCGCAGGCGACGATCTTCGTCTACAACTACACCCGGTTCGACGCATCCGCTCTACAGAAACAGCTCCGCCGGGCTAAGGTCACTACCTTCTGCGCACCACCCACCGTGTGGAGAATGCTGATTCAGGCTGACCTCAGCGGCGGGCCGGGTTCCCTGCGGGAAGTTGTTTCCGCGGGAGAGCCGCTCAACCCCGAGATCATCGAACAGGTCCGCACCCACTGGGGTCTGACCATCCGGGACGGGTTCGGCCAGACCGAGTCCTCGGTGCAGATTGCCAACAGTCCCGGCCACCTCCTCAAGCCCGGCTCCATGGGCCGCCCGTTGCCCGGAGTGCCTACCGTCCTGGTCGATCCGCTCACCGGACAGCCCGGCGACGAGGGCGAGATCTGTATCGACCTCGCCAGGCGCCCCACCGGGCTGATGGTCGGCTACACCGAAGACCCGGTGCGTAATGATGAGGCGATGGCAGGCGGCTACTACCACACCGGCGACGTCGCCAGCCGCGACGAGGACGGATACATCACCTACATCGGCCGCACCGACGACGTTTTCAAGTCCAGCGACTACAAGATCAGCCCGTTCGAGCTCGAGAGCGCTCTCCTCGAACACCCCGCAGTCGCCGAAGCTGCCGTGGTTCCGGCCCCTGACGACATCCGCATGGCCATCCCGAAAGCCTTCATCGTCCTGGCCGAGGGATGGCAGGCCGACGACCGGACCGCCCAACAGATCCTGAAGTTCGCCCGGGAACGTCTCGCGCCCTTCCAACGCATACGCCGAATCGAGTTCGCAGAGCTGCCAAAGACCTCCTCGGGCAAGATCCGCCGGGTCGAACTGCGCGACCTCGAGCAGCACCGCTTCGACAACCACATTGACGAGGTACCCGAGTGGCGCGAGGAGCAGTTCACCGGGTTCAAGACACCCGTACTGACCGAAGCCGACACTATGGGGGCCGACGCTGAAACGACCATCCAACCGCACTCCACAGGGCTTCTCACCTGACTGATGGAACCTCAACTGAAAACTAATCCACCCACCGGCAATACAAGCGGTTCCGTGTGTGTACACCCTAAGAAAGAAAGCAAAATGTTGAGCCCAAGAGAGCGTACGTCGGCCACCAGAGACCGCATGACGGTCACCCTAGAACACCCTACTAAAGTGGACGAATTCCACGATGACCAGATGCTCGTCCGGAAAACGTTTGCCCACTTCCCGTCCGGAGTTTCGGTTCTCGCCGTCGACCTCGACGGTGAGAAGCACGCGATGGTTGCCTCATCGTTCATGGTCGGCGTCTCTCTTGAGCCGTGCCTTGTGGCGGTAGCCATCCAAAAGAACTCCGAGACGTGGCCCCAGATCCGCCAGGCCGACACGATCGGCGTGTCGATCTTCGCCCAAGACCAGGGTCCGCTCACACGCCAACTCGCCGGCAAGGACCGCGCCATGCGCTTCGAACATGTAGCAGTCGAGGTCAACGAGTCAGGAGCCGTATACATCGAGGACGCTGCGATATGGCTTGAGACCAAGATTCACGATGAGAACGACGCTGGCGACCACTGGATGATTCTTCTCGAAGTTACACGCCTGGGCGTCGACGAGAACACCGAACCGCTCATTTGGCATGGCTCGCGCTTTCGTAGTTTCGCCAACGACACTCCATTGGACGTGATTTAGTACTTCTACGAGGGTCTCCACGTCACATGTGATTCCGCAACGCATGTGTGCCTCGTGGCCGCTGGTTTTTCGGGACATCCACAACGTGATGCACCCACTGTCCTGTTGGATAGATTCCTGTGGGGTTAAATTGACGATGTCTATTCTGGACTACTCAAGTTGAATTAATGGACTTTATAGATCCATTGCACTGGGGTCTACTTACGGCTACGCTTCCGACTTATCCAGCCTGTCCGCGGCTCGCCCGCAACTAGCGGCGCCGCCTGCAGGGAGTGTGCCGCGCGTGCTGCAGAAGGGATCCTCGATGTGCATGAACCTGCCGGTGCGAAAAGAAAGACGGACTCATGAGCGAGAACATCAAGGTCGACGGCCTCGTCGTCGACGGATTCGAGAAGGTCCGCGACGCGTTCGCGGCCAACTTCATTGATGGAGAGGAGGTAGGCGCCTCGCTGGCGATCTACCTCGACGGCCAGCCCGTCGTGGACATCTGGGCTGGCCAGTCGGACCCCGCCGAGGGCCGTGACTGGGCTGCCGACACGGTCACTCTCGTCTACTCGGCTACCAAGGGCGCGACCAGCATCCTCCTGCACCGGCTCTCCGAGCTTGGCAGCATCGACCTCGATGCCCGGGTCGCCAACTACTGGCCCGAGTTCGCGGTCAACGGCAAGGAATCCGTCACCGTCCGCCAACTCCTAAGCCATCAGGCCGGCCTCCCGGTCCCCGAGGCGCCGCTGACCCGGGAGCAGCTCTTCGCCGGCGCGCCGGCGGCCGCTGCACTCGCCGCGCAACGGCCTCTCTGGGAGCCCGGAACGGCGCACGGCTATCACGCATTGACCTTCGGTTGGCTGGTCAGCGAGCTCGTCGCCCGGGCCACGGGCAGCACAGTTTCCGCACTATTCGCCGAGCACGTCGTCAAGCCACTCTCCCTGACCTTCTGGATCGGCCTGCCCGACGACGTCCATCCCGACTACGCACCACTGCTCAACGGCAACCCTGCCCCCTCCACACTCGACTCTGTGGCCGATCCCGCGGTCAGGAACGCCGTGCTCGAGGTTCTTACGGCACTCGGAGACCCTGGCTCGCTGTTCTCGCGGGTCCTTTCGACCAACGGCGTGCTGCCCACCCCCGACGGCGCGGCCTGGAACACTCGCGACGCTCTGCGCCACGAGCATCCCGCCGCCAACGGCGTCACCAATGCACGCTCCCTGGCCAAGATGTACGCCGCCACCGTTTCGGAGGTCGACGGCGTCCGCCTGCTCCAGCCCGAAACCGTCGAGCAGGCACGCACCGAGCTCGTCTACGGACCCGACCGGGTCACTATCGGACCCAGCCGCTTCGGGACCGGGTTCATGCTCGACAACCCCGGGATCCCCATGCTCGGCCCGACCTCGTTCGGTCACAAGGGCGCCGGCGGCGCCCTTGGATTCGGGGACGTCGAGAACCGCCTCGGTTTCGGCTACACCCAGAACCAGCTCAGCAGCAGTCTCCTGGGTGAGGTCCGCACTATGGCGATCCTAGATGCCCTCCGCACCTGCCTGTGAGAGCCCCGGCCAAGACTGGCCGAGTGCTGCGGAACACTGATCGCCGGTAAAGGTTCGACCTTCTCGGAGCGGCACCCTTCTCGAGCGCGCTCATGTCTGCCTAGTTGCACTCGCGCAAGGTCGCACCTGGGGTTGGACTTCTCCCTCCATCCTCACGAGTGCTGGCATCGCTGCCATTACCACCTGCTTATAGTGACTGTGGTGGAGCTGCGTGCCTGCACCCTTCGCGGACCTGAAACTGAACCGGCAGCGCTCCCCGCTCATCAACGCAGCGACCGTCCTCGTGGACGCCGTTTTGATAGTCAACATAGTGGCGACCGCTTACCACGCACGGCTGTCTCGCTTGACAGGTCACTGCCTTGGTCTGAGCTCAGCCGAAACGAGGCTTCTGACGGCCGAAGCTAGGGTCATCATAGGGACTGCTTCGCCAATGGCGGCTCTTCCACTTAGAACGTGGTGCAGGTGTTCAGCACGCTTGTTGAGCTGCCGTGTACAACAATAACCGGAGCCGATAATGGCCATGGTTTCTGTAGCCGCGGCCGATTCGTTTGAGGTTCTTCGCCGTCAGGTTCGCTGCCTCGCTGCGGGCGTTCGTCACACCGCTGCGGCAGAACGTCAGCAACTCCCGTCGCCACATTTTCAACGTCGCGAACAGCGATTTTGCCTCACGCATCTTCGTGGCCTTCACTGCGTGCTCCAGTGCTGCCCAGGCCCGCTGAAAGTCATTGATGGTGCGGGTCCGCAGCAATTGGCGGACGTGTTCCTTGATGCCCCAGACGACTCCCAGCTCAATCTCGGAGGCAATGATTTCCTTCAGCCGCCCCCGTTGGGCCAGGGACATCCGTTCCTGATTGCAGGTGAGCAGTTTCCGGTATTTCCATGCCGGGTCGCTGGCCCTGCCCCGGCGGCCGTGCAGGTCGTGGGAGCGGCGCCGGCGCACGTCGGTGATCATCTGGTTCGCCCGCGCCACCACGTGCCTGATCGACGGTGATCAGCGCTTTCGGCAGGACCGTCCGCACTGCCCGGCGGAATTCGCTGGACATGTCCATGGCCACCATTTCGATGCGCTTGCGCCACCAGCGTGGCCGGGCTCCGATCCAGTCTCTGACAGCCTGGCCGCGCCGGCCGTCGACAATGTCGAGGATCGCCCCGGTGTCCAGGTCGGTGAACACGATCGACCACGGCTCGACCCGGATGACTTTGCCATCGTCGTTCTTGAGGTAGCGCACGGTGCGGAAGCGGTGTTCATCGACTCCGAGGCGGCGCACCAGGCGCCGGTCTACGTTTCCTTCCAAAGCAGCGGTGCCGGAGACGATGCGCATCGCGGTTGTCCAAGAGACGCCTGCATGGGAAGCCACCCGGGAGACCGCCCGCAACTCGGCGGCCAGGGTATCGACAATGTCCTCAACCAGGCGGGTCGTTACCCGGGCCCGCAGCGGCAGCTACTGTGTGGTCTGCACAAATGAACGGCGTGAACACTGCTGCTCACGGCAGACCAGGCGGCGCTTGCGGACCAGCACCTCCAATGATCCGCCTCCGCATTGAACGTCCCGGACACGGTGCACGGGGCGTGAATGCACCACCGAAGAAAACACGCCGCAGGACGGGCATGCCCCTTCCCGCTCCACCGGCTCCACCAGCACACTGCGTCCTGCTGCCGTCCGCTCGGCGGACACAGCACAACATGGCCCTCGAGATTGAACAAAATCGACGCAGCGTCGACCTCACGCGTAACCTGTAACAAGGCTCGTAGTCCTCAGCAATAGATGTCTCGACAACACCTATGCTCGCAGGACTGCGAGCCCCTTCAATTCAGGGACACCACGCTAAAAGTTGATGAGCCCCAATGGCCACCCGCAGCTCGCGACCACTGGAGTCACAGCTGCGGTCGCCGCGGGGATCATTCTCATGGCTATCGGCATACGTCATGCGCGTCATTTAGACGGCAAAGGCCTGCCGAGTACTTGGGTTAAGGGGTCTTGACGCTTGGCGCCATCGTAAGCATGACGGCGCGCCACTACTTCACTGCCGGATTTCCGCCGGGTGTTAGAGATCAACTCATCGGGACCTTCAATGTGATCCGGCTGGCGGGGGCCCGCATGATTGAGTCTCCAGCGGATGCCGAGGAGCAGGGCGTCATCATCAATACTGCGTCGGTGGCGGCTTTTGATGGCCCGATCGGGCAGGCGGCCTATCCGGGGTCGAAGGCCGGGGTTGCCGGCATCGGCGCGCAGACGCCTCACCCGTCCAGGCCGGGAACGCCAGAGGAATACGCTGCGCTTGCAGCCCATATCATCGAGAACCCCATGCTCAACGGCGAAACAATCCGGCTGGACGGCGCCATCCGGCTGGCACCGCGCTAGACAGGGAAGCATCAAGGAGCACGCATGAATTTCGACAACATAAAGGTTGAGCGGGTAGGCCCATTGCTGTGGCTGACCCTGAACCGTCCCAATGAGGCTAATGCCCTGAGCATTGCGCTGGCGGAAAAATTCCATGCCGCAGTCTGCGAGGCTGATGCGGCCCCGGGCTGCCATGTTCTCATCCTCCAGGGTGCCGGGAAGTTCTTTTGTGCAGGTGGCGACGTCGTTGGCATGGCCGAATCGCACGACCGGGCTGCGTTTCTTCGCAAACTTGCCGGAAAAATGCACGAAGGGATCCAGGCCTTGGCCCGCTCCAGCCTCGTGACAATCGCGGCGGTCCATGGACCCGCCGCCGGTGCAGGGCTCGGGCTGGTACTCAATGCCGACTTTGTCGTGGCTTCACCCCAAGCCTCATTTCTGAGCGCGTACGCCGGCGTCGGCTTAACCCCCGACTGCGGGGTCTCTTACCTGCTGCCCCAGATGGTCGGCCCACGTCGGGCCGCCGAGGTCTGTCTTGCGGGCAGGGTGGCCTCAGCCCAAGAGGCCCTCGACTGGGGTTTGGTCAACGAGTTGGTCGAAGAACAAAGGCTGCAGACCCGGGTACAGGAAGTCGCGGAGCGGCGGGCAGGTGGAGCAAGCCAAACTCTGAGTCCAACCAAGCGTCTGCTCACTGCCCACCGCCTGTCATCCTACGCCGCCCACTTGGATGACGAAGCAAAAACAATCGCGTCAATGGTCTCCAGCCAGGATACGCAGAACCGGATTGCCGCTTTCGCGGAACGCAGCCGCCCGCGAAGCCGCGATTAGTTTGCCAGCAGGCGACTATTGCTGACACCAAGACGATGCTGGCTGGCGGGCAGGACGCAGCACCAGAAAAAAATACTTGGACTCCCTAGTAAATATTAGGAGGTCAAAGTAGTCTGGTTTCAGTTCTAAAGTGACATCACCCCATCAGGAGGAGCGGTTCCATGAAGATCATCGTGTTGGTGAAGCAGGTACCGGATACCGAGGAGGAGCGAAAGCTTGATCCTGCCTCGGGCCTGCTGGACCGCGACGCCGGCGAGAGTGTCATCGACGAGATCAACGAGCGTGCTCTTGAGGTGGCACTGCGTTACAAGGACTCGAATAAGGGAACGGAGATCGTAGTGATGACTGCCGGTCCCGAGGGTGCGACCAAGGCGCTGCGCAAGGCGCTGTCGATGGGCGCTGACTCCGCGGTCCATGTGGTTGACGACGCGTTGGCTGGGGCCGATATCGTCCGCACGGCCAAGGCGCTGGCCGCTGCGGTGAAGCAGACCGGTTTCGATCTGGTGATTGCCGGTAACGAGTCCACGGACGGCCGCGGCGGCATAGTTCCGGCGATGGTGGCGGAGTATCTGGGACTGCCGCTGCTGTCTTCGTTGGATTCGGCCGAGATTTCCGGGTCTTCGGTTTCCGGAGTGGCCGCTGTGGACAGCGGTTCCCTGTCAGTGCGGGCTGATCTTCCGGCAGTCGTGTCCGTGACGGAGCGTTCGGCGGAGGCCCGCTTTCCGAACTTCAAGGGCATCATGACGGCCAAGCGCAAGCCGCTGGCGACGCTCTCCCTCGCCGACCTTGGCCTTGGCGCCGACCCTGTTGAGACACCGCGTTCAGTGGTCGTGAGCACGGCCGAGCGTCCGGCCCGTTCCGCGGGCAGGAAAATCATCGACGAAGGAAACGCCGGCGTTGAGCTGGCCGAGTTCCTGGTCGCCAGCCGCCTGATCTGATCCGAGGAGACTGATATGGCAAACGTCATCGCATTCATTGAAATTTCGCATTCCGGCACCGTCGGCGGCAGCGCCACTGCCGTGATCGCGGCAGCTGCCAAGCTTGGAGCTCCGGTCGCCGTGGCCGTAGTGAAGCCGGGTGAAGGCGCTGCCCTGCCCGAGCAGCTGGGTGAACTGGGCACCCAGCACGTCTACATTGTTGAGAGTCCCGTTGTCGGAGAGCTCGTCGGCTCCGCCCAGACGGCCGCACTGGCCTCAGCCGTCGGGCGGTTCGCGCCGTCGGCCGTCATCGTGCCGAACTCCGTCGAGGGCCGCGAGATAGCCGGGCGCACTGCGGTGCGGACGAACGCGGCACTGCTAGTGGATGCGATTGACGTCCATCTCGGCGGCGACGGGGCAGCGGTCGCGGTCCATTCGGTCTTCGGCGGCGCCTACAACGTGGAATCCACTGTGGAGTCCGGACTAGCGGTCATCACGCTGCGTCAGGGCGCACTCGAGGACCGGGCGCCGGCGGCTTCGCCTGAAGTGACCACGATGTCTTTGGAAGCTGAGGTAGACAAGGCTGCGGTCATCGAGCAGGTCCACCCCGCCAGCTCCGACTCCGGCCGGCCCGTGCTGCGCGGTGCGGCGACCGTCGTCTCCGGAGGCCGCGGCCTGGGTTCGAAGGAGAATTTCGTCCTTGTCGAGCAGCTGGCGGACGCCCTCGGCGCCGCCGTAGGCGCCTCACGCGCGGCGGTTGACGCCGGCTATATTCCGCAGACGCACCAGGTGGGCCAGACGGGGCAGACTGTATCCCCGCAGCTGTACGTGGCGCTCGGGATCTCGGGTGCCATCCAGCACCGGGCGGGCATGCAGACGGCGAAGACCATCGTGGCGATCAACAAGGACGAGGATGCTCCGATCTTTGACGTAGCCGACTTCGGCATAGTCGGCGATGTCTTTACTGTGGTCCCGCAGCTCATTGAAGCCCTCGGTGAACGGGCGGAGAACGCTGACGCGCTCTCCCCTCAGTCCAACTAGCCCCTAAAGCTTCCGCTTCACGAAAGGAGACCGTGCGATGCCTACGAGAACGAAGACGGCTTTGCTGCCGCAGAACAAGACGGTTCGGCTGGCCGTCACAGTGGGTGTCGCCGTCGTTGTGCTCCTGCTCTTCGTCCTGGCTGCCAAGTGGCTGCGGACCCTGCCCACCGTGGAAGGCTTCCTAGCCGAGTATCCCGGCCATCTGGAACCGCCGGCGTCGGCCCCGACGGGGTTGCCGGCCTGGCTTGGCTGGCAACATTTCCTGAACGCGTTCTTCATGGTGCTGATCATTCGGACGGGGTGGCAGGTCCGCACCACGGCACGTCCGAAGGCTTACTGGACCCGGAACAACAAGGGCCCGTTCAAGACGAAGAACCCGCCGAAGAAGGTCAGCCTGGATTTGTGGCTGCATCAGAGCCTGGACGTGTTGTGGGTGCTCAACGGCGCGGTGTTCATAGTCCTGCTGTTCGCGACCGGCCAGTGGATGCGGATCGTCCCGACCAGCTGGGACGTGATCCCGAACGCGGTGTCCACCGCACTGCAGTACGCCTCGTTCAACTGGCCCATGGAGAACGGTTGGGTGAACTACAACAGTCTGCAGGTCCTGGCCTACTTCCTGACGGTGTTCATCGCCGCGCCGCTGGCCCTGATCACTGGACTGCGTATGTCCGGTGCGTGGCCCAAGGACGCAGAGACGCTCAACCGGTTCTATCCCGTGGAGTTGGCTAGGGCCATCCACCTGCCCGTAATGATTTACTTCGTGTTCTTCATTGTGACGCACGTTGCTCTGGTCCTGATGACCGGGGCCCTGCGCAATTTGAACCATATGTACGCCTCGCGGGATGACGCGAGCTGGGTCGGGTTCTGGATCTTCGCCGCGTCCATTGCCGTTATGGCCGCAGCCTGGTTCCTTGCCCGTCCGATCTTCCTGCGGCCCATCGCCTCCCTCATGGGAAAGGTCTCCCGGTAGGGAGGAAAGGAATACCATGTTTGAACTCAACGAGGACCAGCTGGCGCTGGTCGACACCGTGCGGGACTTTGCCCGCGGGGAGCTGGCCCCCAACGCTGCGAAATGGGACGATGCAAAGCATTTTCCCGTCGACGTACTGCGTGAGGCGGGAGAGCTCGGCCTGGGCGGGATCTACGCCGCTGAGGACTACGGCGGGTCGGGTCTGACGCGGAGCGACGCTGTGCTGATATTCGAGGAACTCGCCAAGGCCGATCCGTCCATCGCCGCGTATATCTCCATCCACAACATGGTGGTGTGGATGGTCGACGCGTTCGGCAACGACGAGCAGCGCGCTGAGTGGGTGCCCCTGCTGGCTTCGATGGAGGGGCTGGGAAGTTACTGCCTGACAGAACCCGGCGTCGGTTCCGACGCTGCAGCGCTTACCACCCGGGCGCTGCGGGACGGCGACGAGTACGTGCTCAACGGGGTCAAGCAGTTCATTTCGGGGGCCGGTGCCTCTGCCCTCTATATCGTCATGGCGCGCACCGCGAACACGGGCAGCCGCGGTATCACCGCGTTCCTCGTCCCTGCCGACACTGCCGGCCTGTCCTTTGGTGTTAACGAGAAGAAGATGGGCTGGAACGCCCAACCCACCCGCCAGGTGATCCTGGAGAACGTCCGGATCCCGGCGGGCAACCGACTCGGCGAGGAAGGGACGGGCTTTGGCATCGCGATGAAGGGTCTCAATGGCGGACGCATCAACATGGGCGCCTGCTCACTCGGCGGCGGCCAGGCCGCACTGGAGAAGTCGGTTGCGTATCTGAAGGAGCGCGAGGCGTTCGGAGCGCCGCTGATCGAGAAGCAGGCCCTGCTGTTCCAGCTCGCGGACATGGACATGGAACTTGAGTCCGCCCGTACCCTGCTGCGGCGCGCTGCGTACGCCCTCGACACGGGCTCGAAGGACACCGTCCGGCTGTGCGCGATGGCCAAGCGCATGGCCACCGACGCCGGCTTTAATGCCGCGAACTCGGCGATCCAGCTCCACGGCGGCTACGGCTACCTGGCCGAGTACGGGCTGGAAAAGATCATGCGCGACCTGCGCGTGCATCAGATCCTTGAAGGCAGCAACGAGATCATGCGTCTCATTGTTGGCCGGACGATAGCGGAGGTTTGAGCAGCATGGATGCAGAAGTACTCATCAAACGGGAGGGCCGGTTGGGGCATATCGTTTTGAATCGGCCCAAGGCGATGAACGCGCTGACCCACGGCATGGTCACGGCGATCGCCTCCGCGCTGGAGCAGTGGCAGGACGACGACGGCGTGTCCGCCGTTCTGGTGTCGGGTGCCGGGGAGAGAGGCTTGTGCGCGGGCGGGGACATCGTCGCGATCTATCATGACGCGCTGGCCGGAGGTGCCGACACCGCAAGGTTCTGGGCGGATGAGTACCCGCTCAACGCCCTGATCGCCCGCTACCCGAAACCCTACGTAGCCCTGATGGACGGCGTTGTGCTCGGCGGCGGAGTCGGCGTATCAGCGCACGGATCCATCCGGATCGTGACAGAGGGGACGAGGCTGGGCATGCCGGAGACCGGCATCGGCTTCGTCCCCGACGTCGGCGGGACCTACCTCCTCTCCAGGGCTCCCGGGGAACTTGGCACACACCTTGCCCTGGCCGCCGGCAGCATCACTGGCACTGACGCCATGGCGTTGGGCCTGGCCGATCACTTCGTGGACAGCAGTAAAATCCCGGCGCTGATCGAGGCCCTTGCCCTGACCGAGGCAAAGGAAGCCGTGGACTCTTTCACGCAGAACTACTTCCCGGCGTCCTCCCTTGCTGCCCAGCGGGCATGGATCGATGCGTGCTATGCCTTTGACACTGTCGAGGAGATTGTCCGAGCCCTGCAAGCAAGCAGAGAACCCGCGGCGGGGCGTGCGGCGGATTCGATTCTGGCCAAGTCCCCGACAGCTGTGAAGGTGGCGCTGGAGTCGCTGCGCCGGGCGCGTGCCCTGGGAACGTTGGAAGACGTATTGGACCAGGAGTACCGGGTATCGCTTCGGTGTTTGGCAGGACCTGATTTTAGGGAAGGCATCAGGGCACAGGTCATCGATAAGGACCGCAGCCCGCGGTGGGCTCCGGCCTCGCTGCCGGACGTGGATACACAAGCCGTCGAGGCGCATTTCGCCGACTTGGGAGCGCGTGAGCTGATGCTCGCCACCGAGACAGTGCACCAATTAAACAGGTAGACAACCGACATAACTTTTGCCAAGGGAGAAAAGATCTTATGGGTTCACGCATAGCGTTTATTGGGCTTGGGAACATGGGCGGACCGATGGCAGCCAACCTTGTCGCGGCCGGCCACACGGTGTCGGGCTTCGATCTGGTGCCTGCGGCCATTGCAGGTGCCCGTTGCAAGGGCATCTTTGTTGCGGAGTCGGCGGCGGACGCGGTCCGCGGGGCAGACGTGATCATCACGATGCTTCCGGCCGGCCGCCACGTGCTGGCCGTCTACGGAGGACCGGACGGTCTGCTTGGCGCTGCCAAACCCGGCTCATTGTTTCTGGATTGTTCCACTATCGCCGTCGACGATGCGCGGCAGGTCCACGGACTCGTCGATGCCGCCGGGCACCGGGGCCTGGATGCGCCGGTCTCCGGTGGGGTTGTCGGGGCGGAGGCCGCAACGTTGACGTTCATGGTCGGCGGGTCCGAAGCTGACTTCCATGAGGCGGAACCGATCCTGCGGGCCATGGGCAAGCGGTCCGTGCACTGCGGCGGGCCGGGCGCCGGCCAGGCAGCCAAGGCCTGCAACAACATGATCCTGGGCGTGTCCATGATCGCTGTGTCCGAGGCCTTCGTGCTCGGGGAAAAGCTTGGCCTGTCCAACCAGGCGCTCTTCGACGTCGCCGCGAACGCCACGGGCCAATGCTGGGCGCTGACCACGAACTGCCCGGTCCCCGGCCCTGTCCCGACGAGTCCGGCCAACCGGGACTTCCAGCCCGGTTTCGCCGGCGCGTTGATGGCCAAGGACCTCGGCCTGGCGGTCCACGCCCTCGAGACCACCGGGGTAAACGGGCGCATGGGCGCCATGGCCGAGGAAATCTACCGCCGTTTCGCCGAAGGCGAGGGAGCGGGCAAAGACTTCTCCGGCATCATCGAAGAAATCCGGTCCACTTCCAAGACAGAGGAAACAGTATGAGCGAGTACAAGACCATTCTGGTCAAACAGGATGGTCGCGTCGGCACCATCACCCTGAACCGACCGGAGGCACTGAACGCACTGACTGCGGAATTGGCAGCCGAGGTCCTGGACGCCGCACAGGCATTCGATCGGGATCCCGGCATCGGGGCGATCATCCTCACAGGCTCCGAACGGGCCTTCGCCGCCGGGGCCGATATCAAGGAAATGGCACCGCAGTCTTACATGGACATGTACCAGGCGGACTTCTTCGCCGACTGGGACCACCTGGCCAAAATCCGCACCCCGCTGATCGCGGCAGTAGCCGGACACGCCCTGGGCGGCGGTTGCGAGCTGGCCATGATCTGCGACTTCATCATCGCAGCCGACAACGCCAAATTCGGCCAGCCCGAAATCAAGCTCGGTGTCATCCCGGGCATGGGCGGTACGCAACGCTTGACGCGGGCAGTCGGGAAGGCCAAGGCCATGGAAATGGTGCTTACCGGCAGGATAATGGGCGCCGAGGAAGCCGAACAATCCGGACTGGTGGCCCGCGTCGTTCCGGCGGAGAAACTGCTGGATGAGGCCCGCTCCACCGCGGCGGCTATTGCGGGCATGTCCAAGCCCATCGCCTTCCTCGCGAAGGAGGCCGTGAACGTTGCCTTCGAAATGTCACTCGCCGAGGGCGTGCACGTGGAACGCCGGCTCAACCACTCCAGTTTCGCCACACAGGATCAGAAGGAAGGCATGCAGGCCTTCATCGAGAAACGTCCGGCAGACTTCACCCACCGATGACCCGGCCGGCACCGCCTCCTAAATTTCCGCCTCCCGGGGCACCAAGTTCTTGAATGCGAGGAAAGCATGACTGACGTAAGCATTGACCCGCGTACCGGTTCCATCCTGGACGGGACGAACCAGCCGATGTGGATCAACGGTGAAAAAGTGGAAGCGTCCACCGGGGAATGGCGCGACGTGCGCAACCCCGCCCGGCGCGAGGCCGTGATCGCGCGGGTACCCTCCGCCGGCACCCAGGACGTGGACCGTGCCGTGGCAGCGGCCCGGGCAGCGTTCCCGGCCTGGCGTTCGGTCCATTTCACCGAACGGGCCCGCGCGCTGGCCAGGATCGCCGATGACATCGAGGCCCGGGCCGAGGAATTCGCCCGCCTGACCGCCCTGGACACCGGCAACGCATTACGCACCCAGGCCCGCCCCGAAGTCACGACCCTGGTGGCGTTGTTCCGCTACTTCTCCGGGATCGCCGGCGAGGTCAAGGGAACCACCCTGCCGGCAGGGGAGGGGCAGCTGCAGTACACCCGGCTGGAACCGCTCGGCGTCGTTGCCTGCATCCTGCCCTGGAACTCTCCGCTGATGATCGCCGGATTCAAGATCCCGGCCGCGCTGGCGGCAGGCAACACGGTGATCATGAAGGCCGCCGACGATGCTCCGCTGACGGTCCTGCTGCTGGCCGAAATCTGCAACGCCCACCTGCCCGCCGGCGTCGTCAACGCCTTAACCGGCCGCGGCAGTGTAATTGGTGCCGCGCTGGCCGACCACCCCGGCGTCGACAAAGTGTCCTTCACGGGCTCCACCGAGGTTGGCCGCGGCGTCGCCCGCCAGGCCGGCGAACGTCTGGCCCACGTGTCCTTGGAACTGGGAGGAAAGAACCCCTCGATCGTTTTCCCTGACGCCGTTGACGATGAACTCATCGACGGGCTGCTCGCGGCGTCCCGCTTTACCCGCCAGGGCCAAAGCTGCACCGCAGGCTCACGCCTTTTCCTCCACGAGGACATCTATGACGAAGTACTCGACCGGCTCGTGACCAAACTCGGGGCACTGAAAGTCGGTGACCCGCTGGACGAGGCCACCGACATGGGCGCCATCATCAACAACAGCCAGTTCACCCAGATCAGCCAGTACCTCGAGGAAGGCCGCACCAGTTCCGGCCTGACCGTCGCACTTGGCGGGGAAGCCCCGACGGAAGGCCCGCTGACCGAAGGCTACTACCACCTGCCCACCGTCTTCGGCGGGGCCCGGAACGAGTTCCGGCTCGCGCAGGAAGAAATCTTCGGACCCGTCCTCGTGGCCATCCCCTGGAAAGACGTCGACGACGTCGTCCGCATGGCCAACGACACCCACTTCGGCCTCGCCGCCTACGTGTGGAGCCACAACCTCGATAACGCCTTGAACACGGCCCACCGGGTCGAGGCCGGCTGGGTCCAGGTCAACCAGGGCGGCGGACAGGTCGTCGGCCAGTCCTACGGCGGGTACAAGCAGAGCGGTATCGGCCGCGAAGTCTCACTCGAAGGCATGCTCGCCGGCTTCACCCAGACCAAGCAAATCAACGTGAAACTGCGGGGCTGAACCATGACCGAGCCGACCGCCCCGGACGCGCCGCTGGCCGGCATCACCGTCCTAGACCTGAGCCGGGCCCTCGCGGGCCCTTACGCCACGGCGCTGCTGGCAGACATGGGCGCGACCATCATCAAGGCAGAAAGCACCAAAGGCGGGGACTCCAGCAGGTCCTGGCCGCCGTTCGAAAACGAACACAGCCTCTACTTCGACTCGGTAAACCGCGGCAAGGATTCCATCGCCGTCGACTTCTACACTCCCGAAGGCCGGAAGCTGCTGCGCGTCATGGCACTGGCCGCCGACGTCGTGATCGAAAACTTTCGCCCCGGCGTCATGACCGACATGGGCCTGGACCCGGACGAACTGCGCGCCGAGAAACCCGAGTTGATCATCGCCTCCATCACCGGCTTCGGCGCCACCGGTCCTCTGAGCCAGACCGCAGGACTGGACCAGGTCGCCCAGGGAATGTCCGGGCTGATGTCGGTCACCGGCGCCGACGAAGAGCACATGTACCGTACCGGGCTGCCGGTGATCGACATTTACGCCGGAGTGTTCACCGCCTTCGGCATCGCCGCCGCCCTGACGGCCCGCGAACGCGGCGGCACCGGAGCCTCTGTGTCCACCTCGCTGCTCGAATCGGCGCTGGCGATCTCCGCGTTCCAGGGCCAGCGCTACCTGAGCACGGGTGAAGTGCCCGTCCCGCAGGGCAACAACCACCCGGTGCTCTCACCCTACGGCGTATTCAAGACCGCCGACATCCCCATCATCATCGCCGTCGGCAGCGACAAACAATGGCAGCTGCTGTGCGAATTGCTCGGTGCCCCGGACCTCGCAGCGGCGCCGGAATACGCAACCGGCAAGCTGCGCTCGGAAAACCGCGGGCAATTGAAGACCCGGCTCGAAGAACTGCTTGCTCACCGGCCGGGTACCGTCTGGGTCGAGGAGTTCCGCCGCGCAGGCATACCCACCGGGCCCATTTACAACTACCAGCAGGTCTTCGACGACAGCCAGGTCAAGCACCTCGATATGATCCGCACGGTGCACCGCTATGACGGAACCGAGCTGCCGCTGCTGCGCGGCCCACTCTCCATCAACGGTGAAGCCACTCCCATCCGGAAGGCCCCGCCCGCGCTGGGCGAAGATACGCGGAGCGTGCTCGAACGGCTCCTGCTGACACCGGAGCAGATCCAGGGACTGATCGAGGCCGGAGTCGTCCGGCAATTCGAAGGCCGGAACGTGCAGGTCGGGGCATGACCGAGATACAGGAGCAACCCATGGCCGCAACCGCCGGAACGTTGAGGGTTGAACAGGACGGGTCTGTGGCAACCATCGTCATGGACAACCAGCAACGCCGCAACTCCCTGACCAAGCACATGTGGCAGCAGTTCGAGCCCCTCCTCGACCGGCTGGGAGCGGACGACACCGTCAAAGTTGTTATCGTCCGCGGCGCCGGAGAGGACTTCTCCGCCGGCGCGGACATCAGCGACCTCAAAGAGATCCTGCACGATCCCGGGACCGGGCGGCACGACGGCGGCCACGTCACCGCAGGTGAGAACGCCCTGGCACGCTTCCACAAACCGACCATCGCCGCGATCGACGGGTACTGCATCGGCGGAGGCTGGCAGATTGCCGGGGCCTGCGACATCCGCATCGCCTCAGACCGGGCGTCCTTCGCCATCACACCGGCCAAAGTCGGCATCGTCTACCCGCTTTCCGGCATCGAACGGCTGGTCCGGCTCGCCGGCCCCGCGACAGCGAAGTACCTGCTTTTCAGCGGCGACTTCATCAACGCCACCGACGCCATGGCACTGGGACTACTGGCACGCGTCGTCCCCGAAACAGACTTCTGGAATGAAGTCGCGGACTTCGCCGAACGCCTCGCCACCCGCTCACAACTGTCCATCCAGGCCATGAAAGACATCGTCGACGTCATCGCGGAAGGCGGAACCAACCTGGCAGAACGCAACGCCGTCTGGCAACGCGAAATGGCGGCCAGCGGAGAACCTGAAATCGGCATACAGGCCTTCCTCGGCAAGAAGGCACCGAAGTTTGAATGGACCGGCCCCGACTGCCGGCTCGAACGTTTTCTAGTGAACGAAAGTGATGGCGTGGAGCGGTAAGCCGTTGCACATTCCTGATCCAGAGGCGATGGCCGTGGGGCTGCTTAGAACCGTGTCGCGAGAGTTCGCCCTGGTGGGCTACCACCGGTGCCGAAAGAATGCAGGCATTTCATGAAACGAAAGATATTCAAGTCAAAAATCCACAGGGCCACTGTTACGCACGCCGACCTGCATTACGTTGGCTCCGTTACGGTTGATTTGGACCTGTTGGACGCCGCCGGCATCCTGCCCGGTGAGCTAGCTACGATCGTTGACGTCACCAACGGCGCCCGGCTGGAGACCTACACCATCGCCGGGGAACGCGGCTCCGGTGTCATCGGGATCAACGGCGCGGCCGCACATCTGGTCCAAGTAGATGACATCGTCATCCTTATCTCCTATGCCGATATGACTACCGAAGAGGCCAGGGCATACAGCCCCCGGATAGTCCATGTGGACCGGCAGAACAGGATCACCCGGCTCGGCAATGATCCTGCCGAAGGTGTCGCAGCGGACCTGCTGCGCCCGCCCTTCGCGTTGAACAACTCATGGCTAAGCACCATCCCCGCGTTGGATGCATCCGCCGAGGTGCCGGCTCCGTACGGAAATGGTCCATCCGGTTCAGGTCTTCCGGCGTCCGGGCAGGTAACGAGGACGGCGGGCAGAATCCGGACCCATCATCTGCAGCAGGCCAAGGAGAATGGAGAGCATTTCGCGATGCTCACCGCTTACGAACAGTACACCGCCGAAATCTTCGACCAAGCGGGTATTGAGATGCTGCTCGTCGGTGATTCTGCTTCCAACAACGTGTTCGGTAACGACACCAGCCTGCCCGTCACGGTGGACGAGCTGCTTCCGCTTTGCCGGGCAGTTGCTCGATCGGCCAAACGCGCTTTGGTAGTCGCGGACTTGCCGTTTGGCAGCTACGAAGTCTCTCCCGAACAGGCAGTCGCCACGGGCGTGCGGTTTCTCAAGGAGGGCCTCGCCCAAGCAGTGAAAATTGAAGGCGGCAGCTTTTATACGGAAACAGTCAGGGCAATGGTCCAGGCCGGTATCCCGGTCCTGGCGCATATCGGCTTCACACCGCAGAGCGAACATGCCCTCGGTGGCTACCGTGTTCAAGGACGCGGTGATGATGCCCAGCGGCTGGTCGATGACGCCGTGGCCCTGGAAGAGGCCGGAGCCTTCGCCGTGCTCATGGAAATGGTGCCGGCCGAAACAGCGGCGGCCGTTGACTCCGCCCTGGCAGTGCCGACTATCGGCATCGGCGCAGGGAACTCAACCACCGGTCAGGTTCTGGTGTGGCAGGACATGTCAGGCCTGCGCGGCGGAAAAATGGCCAAATTCGTCAAGCAATACGCAGACCTTCGGACCGTCTTGGCTGATGCAGCCCAGGCATACGCTGAGGACGTTCGCTCAGGACGGTTCCCCGGCCCCGAGCACTCCTTCCAACCCTGATCAGGATCCAGGAAACATCCGTTCCGAATCCAACTCAAACCGTCGAACCACCGCTTCGCGGCGGACCTGGGCTAATAGTCCTCAAGCCGTGCAGTTTCATCGAAATCTCCGGCCTCACGCCTGAAGCGTGTTAAGACCTCGACAAGGTTGGAGATTTCCTGATCGGTGAACCCTGTACGGGTGAATACAGATTCGTTCAGCGCATCAGTGGCACGCAAAGCAGTCGCTCTGCCCTCGGGCGTGATTTCCACCAACGTGGCCCTTCCGTCAGTCGGGTGGGCCAGTCGGCGAACGAGGCCGGCCTGCTCCAAACGGTCCACCACGTTGGTGACGCTGGTCGGATGGACCTGCAGCCGCGCGCTTGCCTTAGCCATCGGCAGCGAACCCCTCTTAGTGAAACTAAGAAGCGCGAGCAGTTCATACCGTGCAAAAGTCAATCCGTACGGTTTGAGGGCTGCTTCCACTCGGCTAAGCAGGATCTGCTGAGCCCGCATCACTGCTGTGACGGCAGCCATGCCGTCCGCGGCATCCCCCCAGCCGCGCTCAACCCAATGGCGCTGTGCCTCGGCTATGGGATCTTTGGACAACGGGACGGGCGTAGGCACTGCATCTCCTTTTCAAATCTAGAGCAACTGCTCTTACGCAATTCTCGCATGCATACCCTAGATACTAGGGATCCCTACTATTTATCTCAGTGGTCGCAACATGGAACGGAGCGCTATCTAGCCACCAATAACCCGCGTTTGCAACCCGGGGGCTCAGCACGGTTTAACTTGAATGCTGAGCAAGGTTGATGTTACGGCTCCGCGTGGATCGATAAGCCGGCAGTCGAGAGTATGCCCGGTAGTTTGAGGCTATGTTGGATCTTCTCCACTCCACGTCACCGAAGCCACTTCTGACTAGGCAAACTGGCATGCGCGGGTATTCATGGGCCGGGAGTAGGCGATTTCCGCCGTTGCCATTGGCCCTCTTAACAGGTTGCCCTCTCGAAAGTTCGGACCGTGTCGGCCGAACGCCTGTTAGACACGTGGCGCGTTTCGCCGGGAGGTTCTTGCTGCTGCGATGTATTGGGCGTAGGCGGCGGCCGAGTCAGTGGCATGGCGTTCGATGGTAACCGGGGAGTAGCCCAGCGCATCGGCAATGATGGCCACGGGCGCGAGTTTGGTGAGTTCGTGGAGAGTTCCGAGCCGTGCCGCCCGAGTGCTGAATAGTCTGCGGAGTCGCACTGTCAGGTGACCTGGGTCGATGTGGCGCCCGGGCGCGATTCCGCGGAATACCCAGTTGGTGCTCGGGTGTGAGGCGGTGAGGTTGTGGCCGGGATTCTCAGCGAGTTCCCGCCACGGCAGGTCCAGCGAATCAGGCAGTGCGATCTGGATTGTCCCGAGCCGGATGGTGATCAGGTCTTCGGTGATGGTCACGTCGTCCCAAGTCAGCCGAGCGATGTTTTCGGCCTGTTGTCCGAAGACGAGGATGAGGATGGCGGCGGCCCTGTCCCGTACGTCGAGTCCGTCCAGTTGGAGTACCTTGTTCAGCGCTTCGTCCTGTCCTGTCTTGTCGAGTTTGGGACTGGTTCCGCGGCGGTGCGGGAGGATGGCGAGACCTGCCGGAGCGGCTTTGGTTTTGATGGCCCATTTGAGGAAGCGCTCGGCGATGCGCCGGGTTGTTGGCCCTTCTGCTTGCCATGCGTCGAGGTGGGATTGTTGCAGCTCGGGCAGTTTGATGCCGTGGCCGGTGAGCCAGTTGAGGAGGTCGATGGCCACGGTGACTTCTTGTTTGGCGCGCAGGAAGGTTCCGCGGCTGACTTCGTCCATGTGGTTCATCCGTCGTTGGTGGTGCCAGCGGATGTAGCGGCGGATCACTTCACGGTTCTGCAGGTCACTCACGCGTTCGAGGGCTTGCGTTGCCCAGTTGTCGTAGCGCATCCGGAGTTCGTCGCGGCGGGGGAGCACCCCGTGCTCGATGAGGAGTCCTCGGACGTATTCGCGGGTGCGTGAGTCGGGCAGTCCGTCGAAGGTTTCGTTCGTGATCGCGGGTGCGACCGCGAGGTTTCGCAGGAACGCTGTTACGTGCTTTTGGCGGATCCAGGTCAGGCCGCTGTTGGCCCGTTTCATCGACTTCAGCGCCGCCGCCAGCGGGATCAGATCGTTGGCCATGGTTCCCGTGGCCGGGTCGGTGAGCAGGCCATCTACGGCATGGCCGAGGACGCAAGTCCAGCAGCGACCGCCGCTGTGAAGTTCGTCCTCGGCTCCGCAGGCCAAGCAGTCGACGTTGAGTCGGATGCCCGAGCATCGACGGCACGCGGGTTGGGTGTCGATGAGGCCGGGCAGGACGCCTTCGTGTCCGCAGGCGCAGATGCCGCGGGTGCGTTTGGCTTGCTGATAGCAGTAGCCGCAGACTCCGCCCTCGGGCCACCGTGCAACGGTTTGGTGGTGCTGGCCGCAGCGGGAGCAGGGGACCGGCCAGCAGATCGGGTCCTCCGGCTTGCGGGGCCTACTCACCGTCCTCGGGGGTGACGAGGCGGATGCGTTTGGCGATCGGGTTACCGGGTTGGATTCCCAGGTCTTCGCTGCGCCGGGGTGCGTCGGCTGTCGCGGCGGCGCGCATCTCGACGAAGGGTTCGAACAGGTCGTTGGGGGTGCAGTCCAGGATGTCGCAAAGGGCCGCGAACGTCCTGGCAGGAATGCGTTCCGGCGTGGCCGTGACCAGCCGGTAAACCTGGCTCTCGGAAAGGTAGATTCCGCGGGATTTCAGCAGCGGCATCAGTTCGGTGGTCTTCCAGAGGTTGCGCTTGGCCATGAGGGCACGTAAATTCCAGCGGTAGCCGATCCGGCGCTGTTCAGGCATCTGGGTCCTCCAAGCTGGTGATGCGGCGTGCGATCATCTGTTGCACGGTTTTCTGCTTGAAGTCCGACGATACCGATGTGTAGAGGCCGGTGGTCGAGGCGTACGAGTGCCCGACCTGCGTCTGCACGAAGGCCGGGTCGTAGCCGGCTTCGATCAGGTGGGTCACGTAGGAGTGTCTGAGGCAGTGCAGCCCCAGTTCCTTGGGCAATCCAACGGCGTCGCGTGCTGCTGCGAAGGCATCGCCGAAGCTGCCAAGTGACATCCGGGCGCCCCGCTCGCTTGGCCAGAGTGCCGATGACCGGTCAGCTGTTGGGAACCGCGCCCGCATCCCGCCGGTCCAGGTACGCAGCTGATCCACCACCCAGTCGAACTCCGGCACGGTCAGAACAGTCCGCCGCCTGGGTCCCGAACCTGCCGTGCCTTTGGCCCATCGCACCTGGACGGCACCGAAGCGGCCATAGTCAGTGACGTGGGGATTGGGGCCGAAGTCCTCCAGATCCAGCATCGTCATCTCCCGGCGGCGAAGCCCATAGGCATAACAGACTTTGAACGCCACTGAATCACGGAACAGCGGCAGCCAGCGCTTGCTGCCGGCCGCGTACTCACGGTCGACGAGATCGTCGATGTGATCGAAAAGCCGTTGCAGCTCAACCTTGGTGAATGCCCGCCGCTGCGCCGGCACGGCGTCATCGGTCGTGTGCCTGGGCGTGTTCCATTCAAAGCAGATCTGGCTCGGAATATCGCCGAAAGTGCGTTCGCAGAACTCGCCCCACCCATAGCCCGGATGCGTCAGGTAGGAGCAGAACATCGCCACGGCATTGCTGTACGAGCGCAGCGTCTTGAGGCTGATCGGCTTCTCACCGGAACGCAGTCCGGCCAGGAAATCATCTATGTCCACCGGCCGCCATTGCCACGGAAACTCACCGGTGAATTCCTGGAACCGCGCCAGCAGCTGGCAGCGCTGCTTGATGGTCTGCGTCGTGAGCCCACGGGCCAGCATCTGCGCCCGCCAGCCATCCAGCATGGCGGTGAAAACACGCTCGTCGGCCCTGAACAGCCCGACACCCGGATCCACCAGCATCCGCAGGACGAAACCCGGAACGGCACCACGCACTGCAACCCCTAAACCATGGAAACATGCATTAGATGCAGGAAACCTACAGCGGCAAGGGATCCAGGAGCAAATTCAGGTCCGGCATCCCAATGCGGCCGTTGCAGCAAAGGCTCGTCTGACCTCCGGAAACGCCGAAGCAGCCGTGGAACGGGAGTTCTCGCAGCTGCTTCAACTCCCGTGCTTTCCCTGCCGATAACCGTGAGTATGTAAGGTAACTGCTCACCAAGGCCGAGCCGCAATGGCGGGCTGAGCTTGGTCAGCACCGCCTTACTCAGGGAACGGTTCGCGCTTGGTCGCCTCCGGTCCTCCCGTGCTGGTCGGCCCGCTCGATAACGGTCCTTCGCGTCGCCGGGTTTCAGCCGCAGCTCATTGAGGTCGGCACTCGCCGTGTGTCGGGGCCTCGGTGGAAGAGTCCTCCTCACACCGATAACTTAGCCTGTGACCAGATGGGAACTAGTGTAACCATGCGGGTGGTTCGAAGGCTGAAGGTCTTTGACGCTTGCGAGCGGCCTTCTTTCGAACCTAGATCACGGGCACATTATGCTCTCTACTCCTTTTGGGGCACTGAAGATAGGCGTACCCTAGCGGCAATCGGTCCAACAGCGCAGGCTGGTTCAGCGTTGTGCTTGGAGGTGTTTTCCATGCCGGTTGAGTTGATGGCTGGGGTAACGGCCGCTGACCTGATGGCGGCGAGGATGCAGATGGCGCTGTCGCTGGGCTGGCATATTGTCATCGCCTGTTTCGGAGTCGGAATGCCGGCCATCACCCTCCTCGCCGAGTGGCGTGGCCACCGCACCGGGGATCCGAACTACAAGCTGCTCGCGAGGAGATGGGCCCGGGTGATGGGCGTACTCTTTGCCGTTGGGGCCGTCTCCGGAACTATTCTCTCCTTTGAGATGGGCCTTTTGTGGCCCGGGCTCATGGGCGTCTACGGCGAGGTTATCGGGCTGCCGTTCACGTTGGAGGGGATCGCCTTCTTTATCGAGGCCATCTTCCTAGGGATCTACCTCTACGCGTGGGATCGCCTGCCGCCGCGGGTACACATGCTCACGGCCATTCCTGTGCTGGTCGCAGGTGTAGCCAGCGCGTTTTTCGTCGTGACAGCCAATGCGTGGATGCAGCAACCCACTGGGTTCGACACAGCCAATGGCCGGATCATCGCCGTTGATCCTTGGGCGGCGATGTTCAACCCCGCCACCCCTTCCCAAACAGTGCACATGATCCTGGCGGCCTTCATGGTGGCCGGGTTCGGCATGGCGAGCGTCTACGCCGCCGCCATGCTGCGCGGCCGCAAAGATAAATACCACCGCCTCGGTTTCCTTATCCCCTTTGCCGTCGCAGCGGTGTTCACACCACTGCAGATCGGGGTCGGGGACTGGTCGGCACACTTCGTGGCTGATAACCAACCGGTGAAGCTGGCGGCCATGGAAGGCATCTTCGAAACGCAACAAAATGCTCCCCTGCATTTGGGCGGGATCGTCGTCGGCGACGAGATGCGGTATGCCGTGGAAATCCCCTCCGGGCTATCGCTGCTGGCCCACTTCAATCCGAATGCCGAGATCATGGGGCTGAACGAAGTCCCCCAGGATGAACGACCACCCGTCAATGTGGTCCACATAGCATTCCAGCTCATGGTTGGCTCCGGCTTTGCTTTGCTGGCGCTGTCAGTGTGGCTGGCCATAGCGTGGAAACGACGTAAGGAGATCCCGCGGACTGCCTGGTTCCTCCGCGCAGGAGCGCTGTCCGGGTTTCTCGCCGTCCTGGCCCTCGAAGCGGGTTGGGTGGTCACGGAGGTCGGTCGCCAGCCGTGGATAGTTTTCGGCATCCTGCGCACCTCCGATGCGGTCAACCCCGCTCCCGGGCTCGTCTACGGTTTCGTCCTTGTTTGCGTGGTCTATCTGCTCCTGACTGTTGCCACGGTCTACGTGCTTCGGAGGTTGTCACGGGATAAACCGGTTCCGCTGGCCCCGCAGGAATCCGACGTCACCGACTACAGGATCATGTAGCCATGCCCCTCGCAGAAATCCTGCTGCTGGCCATGTGGATATGCCTGACCGCCTACGCGCTCTTCGGCGGCGCAGACTTCGGCGGAGGCTTCTGGGACCTTATTGCCGGCCGGGCCGAAGAAGGCCGCCCCCAGCGCTCCCTCATCGAGCATTCCATCGGGCCCATCTGGGAGGCGAACCATGTCTGGCTGATCTTCGTCATCATCCTCACGTGGACCGGCATCCCCTCGGTGTTCGCGGCCGTGTCCTCCACCCTGTACATCCCCCTCACGCTGGCGGCACTCGGCATCATCGCGCGCGGTTCGGCCTTCGCCTTCCGCAAGGTCAGCACCGAGCTGTGGCAGCAACGGCTCTTCGGAGCCGCCTTCGCCCTATCATCCGTCCTCACACCGTTCTTCCTCGGGACTGTCGCCGGAGCACTTGCCTCGGGTCGCGTGCCGCCCGGCATCGCCAGCGGGGATCCGATCACCAGCTGGATCAATCCGACGTCGATGGCAAGCGGCGTGTTGGCCATAGGAACGACGGCGTACCTGGCGGCGGCATACCTCACCCAGGACGCGAGGCGGAACGGAGACCCGCGCTTGACCGCCACGTTCCGCAAGCGGGCCCTGTGGGCAGCAGCGGGCGTCGGCGTGTTCGCGGCAGCAGAACTCCTTGTGCTGAGCGTCGACGCGCCGCGGCTCTTTCACGAACTGGTCGCCGGAACCGCACTACCATTCCTCATCGTCTCCGCGGGCAGCGGCGTCGCATCCCTCATCCTCCTGCTCGGCCGGAAGTTTCTGGCAGTTCGCCTGACTGCCGCCTTGGCGGTGACTGCGCTGTTGTGGGGATGGGGCGTTGCTCAGTACCCGGAGATGCTTCCCGGCCTGAGCTTGTCGGAGGCGGCAGCCACCCAAAGTGTTCTCGCCGCGAATCTGGTGGCGGTCGTCATCGCTGGCATCCTCGTTATCCCGTCCCTGTGGTGGCTCTACGCCCTCTTCCAAGGCGATCAGCGCGAAGCGAGAAACCATTTGTCGGGAGAGCGCCCGCAACAATGACAGCGCCACGACGCCCGGCGGGGAAGTGGAAAGTGCCGGTGTGGGTGATATTCACAAGGATCACGGCTTGGCCTAGACTGAGGCGCACCTGACGAGTTCCACCGTTTAAACATCGAATCAAGTCGCCTTTCGGTGATGGTCAAGGGTGTTCAGCGCTGCGGTGGAGACTGACGAAAGAGCTGACGCCTGCCATGAAGTTATCGTCCTTCAACTCCCTTCCGGCTCCCGAGGCGGCCGCTCTGCTGCGTCCCTGCGTGGACAATTCCCGCTGGGTGGCGGAGGTGGTGGCTGCCCGCCCGTTCGGTGGCATGGAGCAGTTGCTGGCCGCGGCTGCTACCGCGGCGGAGCCTTGGAGTATGGCAGAGATCGACGCTGCGCTGGCCCGTCATCCGCGCATCGGCGAACGGGCCGAGGGAACCGGCGCCGAAGCGGGAATGTCCCGCAACGAGCAGGCCGGGGTGTCGCGTGATGCTGCGGTCCAGGCGGAACTGCAGCGGCGGAACCGGGCCTACGAGGAAAAGTTCGGGCGCGTGTTCCTGATCCGCGCCGCGGGCCGCAGCAGCGAAGACATCTTGGCGCAGCTCAACAGCCGGCTGGAGAACTCGCCGGAGGAGGAGATCGCGGTGGTGGGACAGCAGTTGCGCGAGATCGCCGTCCTTCGGCTGGAGGGAGCGATCGAGCCGTGACTGTCAGCCACATCACCACCCACGTCCTCGACACCGGCATCGGAAAGCCGGCGTCCGGCGTCCAGGCCGTGCTGGAGGGGCAATCGGCATCCGGCTGGCAGGAAGTTGCCGCCGGGCGCACGGATAGCGACGGCCGGATCAAGAACCTCGGCCCCGAGTCGGTCGACGCCGGCGTCTACAGGATCAGGTTCGAGACGGGGGCCTACTTCGCGGCGGCGGGAACGGAGACGTTCTTCCCATCCGTGGAGTTAACCTTCGAGATCAAGGACCCGGCCCAGCACTACCACGTGCCGCTTCTGATCAGTCCGTTCGCTTACTCAACCTACCGAGGGAGCTAGCCAGGATGAGCACAGCCGAAAACACCGGGGCGCCCAGCCGCGTGGTCCTGGGGCCGAACCAGTACGGCAAGGCGGAAGTCCGCTTGGTCAAAATCACCCGGGACACCGACCGGCACCAGATTCAGGACCTCAACGTCACGTCCCAGCTGCACGGCGACTTCGAGCGGGCACACGTCGCCGGCGACAATGCGCACGTGGTCGCCACGGATACGCAGAAGAACACCGTCTACGCCTTCGCCCGGGACGGGGTGGGAACCCCGGAGGAATTCCTGCTCCGGCTGGGGCGGTATTTCACCGGCAGGTTCGACTGGGTCACCGGAGGGCGTTGGTCGGCCGAGCAGTATTTCTGGGACCGGATCAATGACCACGACCATGCCTTCTTACGCAATAAGAGCGAGGTGCGTACCGCCGTTGTCGGTCTGTCCGAAAGGGGGGCGACCGTGGTGGCCGGTCTTCAGGGCCTGACGGTGCTGAAGTCCACCGGCAGCGAGTTCCACGGTTTCCCGCGGGACAGGTACACCACGCTGCAGGAGACCACCGACCGCATCCTGGCCACCGACGTCACCGCGCGCTGGCGCTACCGGACCGCGGAGGTGGACTTTAATGCGGTCTACGCCAGTGTCCGGTCGCTGCTGCTGAAGGGCTTCGCCGAGACACACTCGCTGGCCCTGCAGCAGACCATGTTCCAGATGGGACGGCTGGTCTTGGAAGCGCAGCCGGACATCGACGAGATCAGGATGTCCTTGCCGAACAAGCACCACTTCGCCGTGGACCTGCAGCCGTTCGGGCTGGAGAACCCGAACGAGGTGTTCTTCGCCGCCGACCGACCGTACGGGCTGATCGAGGCCGCCATCCAGCGAGAGGGTAGCCCGGCCAGCCACAGGATTTGGGCCACCATGCCGGGGTTCTGCTAGCCCGACGGCGGCGGCCGACCCCAAGACCGTTGCATCAGGACCAATTGCTCAGGGAGGAGCACGATGACGATCGCGATAACGGACCAGCCGCCCGTGGCCGGTGCCGAGGACATCCTCACGCCGGAGGCCCTGGCCTTCGTCGAAGAGCTGCACCGCAGGTTTGCCGGCACCCGGGACGAGCTGCTGGCCGGCCGTGCCGAACACCGCCGCGCCGCGTCGCAGTCCGGCAGGCTGGATTTCCTGCCGGAAACCGAACACGTCCGCACCGGCGACTGGAGCGTTGCCGCGGCCCCGGCGGCGCTGCAGGACCGCAGGGTGGAGATGACCGGGCCCGCGTCGCCGGCCAAGATGGCGATCAACGCGCTGAACTCGGGGGCCAGGGTCTGGCTGGCGGACTTGGAAGATGCCTGCGCGCCGACCTGGCACAACGTGATCGATGCCCAGCTCAACCTCTACGGAGCCGCCCGGGGTGTGCTGTCGCATACCGCGGCCGAGGGCAAAGAGTACCGGCTGCGCACCGACGCGCCGCTGGCCACCGTGGTGGTCCGGCCGCGCGGCTGGCACCTGCCGGAAAAGCACCTGCTGATCAACGGGGCGACCGCCGTCGGCGCGCTGGTGGACTTCGGCCTGCACTTCTTCCACAACGCGGCGCACCTGGCCTCCACCGGCCAGGGTCCGTTCTACTACCTGCCGAAGATGGAGAGCCACCTGGAGGCGAGGCTCTGGAACGAGGTGTTCGCGTTCGCGCAGGACGCGCTGGGCATCCCGCGCGGGACGGTGCGGGCCACGGTGCTGATCGAGACCATCCCGGCGGCCTTCCAGATGGAGGAAATCCTCTACGAACTGCGCGAGCATGCCTCCGGACTGAACGCCGGTCGCTGGGACTACCTGTTCAGCATCATCAAGTACTTCCGCGACGCGGGCGCGGACTTTGTCCTGCCGGACCGCGCGAGCGTGTCGATGACGGCGCCGTTCATGCGGGCCTACACCGAGCTGCTGGTCAAGACCTGCCACCGCCGGGGTGCCTTCGCGATGGGCGGGATGGCCGCGTTCATTCCCAACCGGCGCGAACCGGACACCACCGCGCGGGCGGTGGAAAAGGTCCGGGCGGACAAGACCCGGGAGGCCGGCGACGGCTTCGACGGCTCCTGGGTGGCGCACCCGGACCTGGTGCCGATCTGCCAGGAGGAGTTCGACGCCGTGCTGGGCGACAGGCCGAACCAGCTGGACCGGCTGCGCGACGACGTGCAGGTCACGCCGGACCAGCTGCTGGACATACCCTCCGCCGGCGGCGCGGTCACCGAGGCCGGCCTGCGGCTGAACCTCTACGTGGCGGTGGCCTACACCGCCGTCTGGCTGTCCGGCAACGGCGCCGTGGCCATCCACAACCTGATGGAGGACGCCGCCACCGCCGAGATCTCGCGCTCGCAGATCTGGCAGCAGCTGCACAACAAGGTGGTGCTGGCCGACACCGGAAACACGGTCACCGCCGAGCTGATGGACAAACTGCTGGCCGAAGAAACCGAGCGGCTGCGCGGGGAAGTGGATCCGGAGGCCTTCGAGCGCCACTACCTGCCGGCCAGCAGGCTGATCGGCGAGCTGGCGGGCGGTGCGGAGTTTGTGGACTTCCTGACTCTGCCGGCCTATGAGCTGGTGCCCTGATGGCCCGGCGACCGGCGTTGGGTCCGGAGGCGCTGGCCTGGATTGACGCGGAACTCGCCGCCACCGACCGCCTTCTCGTCACGCATTACCCGGGCGAGACCGCGGGCCGCCAGCCCGTCCACACCGTCTATATTCCCGCCGATGCATACGTCCCGGGGCTGCCCACTCAGTGGGGTGGTGAGGCACTGGCGGCCACCAAAGCCCACGGCGGGCTGGAGCAGCTGGCTGTGTCCCTGGAACTGGCAGAAGCTGACCACCTGGCCGAGCTTGTCCGGCGCAAGCTGGAGACCGAACCGATCGAAGACCTGCGCCTGGACTTCGAGGACGGCTACGGCCGGCGCGACGACGCGGAGGAAGACGCCGCGGCGGGTCAAGCCGGCGAGCTGGTGGCCCGGGCCGCCGCCGAAGGGACCGCGCCGCCGTTCATCGGCATCCGGTTCAAGTGCTTGGAGGCGGCGACCCGCGCCCGCGGACTGCGCACGCTGGATCTATTCATCGCGTCCCTAATCGAACGTGCAGGCGGACGCGGCCTGCCCGATGGGCTGGTTCTCACCCTGGCCAAGGTCAGCACCGTGGATCAGGTCCGGGCCATGGTGTACGCCTGCGAGCAACTGGAGCGCGCGCACGGTCTCGCGCCGGGGCGGCTGCGCTTCGAGGTCCAGGTGGAGACGCCCCAGCTGATCCTCGCCGCGAACGGCACCGTGCCGGTGGCCCGGCTGATCCACGAGGGAGCCGGCCGCGTGTCGGCCCTGCACTACGGAACCTACGACTACAGCGCCTCGCTGGGAATCGCCGCCGGCTACCAATCGATGGAGCATCCGGCGGCCGACCACGCCAAGAACGTGATGCAGGTTGCCGTGGCGGGAACCGGCGTGCGCCTCTCCGACGGCTCGACGAACATCCTTCCGGTCGGCGAACCCGGGAACGTCCGGGCGGCCTGGGCGTTGCACGCCCGGCTGGTCCGCCGCCACCTGGAACGCGGCATCTATCAAGGCTGGGACCTGCACCCGGCCCAGCTGGCCAGCCGATTCCTTGCCACCTATGCGTTCTACCGCGACGGGCTGCAGGCGGCGGCCACGAGGCTAAGGAACTACGCGCAGGGGGTCGAGGGAACGGTGCTGGATGAACCCGCCACCGTTCGTGCGCTCGCCCGCTACATCGACCGCGCGCTGACCTGCGGCGCGGTGGAGGAGGCCGAGTTCCTCCAGTTGGCGAATGTCCCGGTGGCCCGGCTCCGTGCGCTGGCTTACCCGCCCAGAGACGCCGTGCCGGAGGGAACGCCATGACCACGCCGCACTACTACACGAATCCGGCCGGACTGCCGCCCCAAACCGACCTGCTCCTGGACCGCGCCATCGTGACCGAGGCGTACACGGTGATCCCGCGCGGCGTGCTCCGCGACATCGTCACCAGCGCGCTGCCCGGCTGGACCGGTACGCGGACCTGGGTCCTCAACCGGCCGGTCCCGGGAGGCGCCAGCACGTTCGCGCAGTACCTGATGGAGGTGGACCCCGGCGGGGGATCGGGGCGGCCGGAAGAGCAGTCGACCGTGCAGGGCTTCATCTTCGTGGTCAGCGGCGAGCTGTCCGTGACCATCGAGGGCGAGCGTCGCCAGTTGCATCCGGGCGGATTTGCCTACGCGCCGGCGGGTGCCACATGGGCGGTGATGAACGACGGCGATGTGCCCGCGCAATTCCAATGGATCCGCAAGGCCTACCAGCCGCTGGAGGGCTACAGCGCAAAGCCAATCTTCGGCAACGAGCAGGACATTGAGCCCGAGCCGATGCCGGATACGGACAACAGATGGCGCACCACCCGGATGCTGCCCATCGATGACCTGGCCTACGACATGCACGTCAACGTGGTCACCTTCGAACCGGGCGGCTCGATCCCCTTCACCGAAACGCACGTGATGGAACACGGCCTGTACGTGCTCGAGGGCAAGGGGGTGTACCGGCTCAACGGCGACTGGGTGGAGGTGCAGGAAGGCGACTACCTCTCGCTCCGGGCTTTCTGCCCGCAGGCTTGCTACGCCGGCGGCCCGTCCAATTTCCGTTACCTGCTGTACAAGGACGTCAACCGGCAGATCATGCTCTAGGGCAGGAATCCGCCGCGATTGGAGAGAGGAGCAAATGCCTTGGCCGACGGCGAGGAAGAAGGCTACGACCTTGTGGTGCGGGGCGGCCGGGTCATGACGCCGGAGGGCACTGGGCCGCGGGAAATCGGCGTCCGGGCCGGGAGCATCGTGGCCATTGCCCCGCTGGGCGCAGGGCTGAGGGGCGCCACAACGCTCGAACTGGCAGCCGACGAGACCCTGATCCCCGGCCTGGTGGACACGCACGTCCACGTCAACGAGCCGGGGCGCACCGAGTGGGAAGGGTTTGCCTCCGCCACCCGCGCGGCGGCGGCCGGCGGCGTGACCACCATCGTGGACATGCCGCTGAACAGCATCCCGCCCACCGTGAATGTGCCCGCGCTGGAGGAGAAACGGGCCGCCGCCGTCGAGCAGGCCTTCGTGGATGTCGGTTTCTGGGGCGGCGCGGTGCCGGGCAACAGCACAGAGTTGCGGCCGCTCCACGACGCGGGGGTCTTCGGCTTCAAGTGCTTCCTGATCCCCTCCGGCGTGGACGAGTTCCCGCCGCTGGACCCGGCGGAGCTGGAGAAGGACCTGGCCGAGCTGGCTGCCTTCGGCTCGCTGATGCTGGTGCACGCCGAGGACGCGGCGACCATCGACCGGGCGCCGCATCCTGCCGGAACCAGCTATGCGTCCTTTCTCGCTTCGCGGCCGGGCGGCGCGGAAACTGCGGCGATAGCGGAGGTGATCGACCGGGCCCGCAGCACCGGGGCGCGCGTCCACATAGTGCATTTGTCCTCCGCCGACGCGCTGGCGGAGATCGCCGAGGCCAAGGCCGCAGGGATCCGGCTGACCGTGGAGACCTGCCCGCATTATCTGACGCTGACGGCCGAAGACATCCCGGACCGGGCCACCGCCTTCAAATGCTGTCCGCCCATCCGCGAGGCAGCCAACCGTGAGCTGCTCTGGGCCGGCCTGGCCGACGGGACGATCGACTGCGTGGTCTCCGACCACTCGCCCAGCACGCAGGACCTGAAGGACCTGGCTCATGGCGACTTCGGCACCGCCTGGGGCGGAGTGGCTTCGCTGCAACTGGGCCTGCCGCTGGTCTGGACCGAGGCGCGCAGACGCGGCATCGCACTGGAACGGGTGGTGGATTGGATGTCCGCCCGCCCGGCGGCCATCGCGGGCCTGCAACGCAAGGGCCGGATCGACATCGGGGCCGACGCCGATTTCGCCGTCTTCGCCGAGGCGGAAACCTTCGTCGTGAACGCGGCGGCGCTGAAGCACAAGAACCCGGTTTGCCCCTACGACGGCAAGACCCTCACGGGCGTCATCCGGCGCACCTTCCTGCGCGGCGTCCCGGTCACCGATGACGTATCCCGCGGGCAACTGCTGCGGCGCGGCCCGGACTGATAATCCCCGACGCCGGAACCCGGGGCGCGAGCGGCGGCCACACAATTCCGGCCGGCGACGGCTTCCGGCATAGCATCGGATCCGTGAGTAGTGCGGAGCAACCCTGGGCAGGCCACCCGAAAGGCAGCCGGGGCTACCGCAACATGCTGCTGGCCCTGCTGTTCGGCGGTTTCGCCACCTTCGCCCAGTTGTACTCGGTGCAGGCCGTCCTGCCCGGCATCGCCCACAGTTTCAACGTCAGTCCGGCCGACGCGGCACTGAGCGTCTCCGCCGCCACCATCGGCCTGGCGCTCGCGGTGATTCCCTGGTCGGCGGTGGCGGACCGTGCCGGCCGCAAGCGCACCATGACCTGGGCGATCAGTGCGGCCGTGGCACTGGGCCTGCTGCTGCCGCTGGCGCCGACCTTCCCGGCCCTGCTGGCGCTGCGCTTTCTGGAGGGTGCAGCGCTGGGCGGGATCCCCGCCGTCGCACTGGTCTATCTGAATGAGGAGGTGCAGCGGCTGCATGCGGCGGTGGCTGCCGGCACCTACGTCGCTGGCACTACGGTCGGCGGCCTGGCCGGGCGGCTGATCGCCGGACCGGTGGGGGAGTGGGCCGACTGGCGCGCGGGCGTGCTGGCGGTTAGCCTCGCCGCGGCGGCGGCCGCGGTGCTGTTCGTCCGGCTGGCTCCGGCCCCGCGCGGATTCCGCCCCCTGTTGCGCGGGCAGGGCCCCGGGCTCGGGCAGCGGATCCTGGCCAACCTGCGCTCGGTGCCGCTGCTGGCGCTGTACGCGCAGGGGTTCCTGCTGATGGGCGGCTTCGTGGCCGTCTACAACTACCTGGGCTTCCGGCTGGAGGGGCCACCGTTCTTCCTGCCCGCGTCGCTGGCGTCGCTGCTGTTCCTGGCCTACCTGGCCGGAACGGTGAGTTCCCGGGTGGCCGGCGGGCTGACGGTGCGGACCGGCCGACTGCCGGTGCTGCTGGGCGGGATTGTGGTCAGCATCGCCGGGCTGGCGGTCACGCTGGCCGATTCCCTGCCGCTGATCATGCTCGGGCTGCTGGTCTTCACGGCGGGATTCTTCGCCGCCCATTCTGTGGCGTCCGGCTGGACACCCCGCCTTGCCACGGTGGGCGCAGCGCAGGCCTCCAGCCTGTACAACCTGTTCTACTACGCAGGCTCCAGCGTGTTTGGCTGGGCCGGCGGCCTGTTCTTCGGCCGGTTCGGCTGGACCGGCGTGGTCGCCTTCACCGCCGCGCTCGCCGTCATCGCGGGTACGACGGCGGTGCTCGCCTTGCGTGGTCGCGGCGCCGCGGAGTGAGGAACGGCCAACAGCCGTTTTATGCCCCTGGACGGGTTGCCGTTCATCGATCGGGACTCGCGGAGCACCGAGGCCTAAGCTGGAAGGCGTGAATCCGGAGAAGACGGCTGCGCGGCAGCAGGGACAGGGCTTGAACCGGCGCATCCTTGCGCTGGCCATCCCCGCATTCGGTGCCTTGATCGCCGAGCCGCTCTTCCTGGCCGCCGATTCGGCCATCGTGGGACACCTCGGCGTGGCGGAACTGGCCGGCATGGGGCTGGCCGCCACTATTGTGCAGACCGTCGTCGGACTGATGATCTTTTTGGCTTACTCCACCACCCCGGCGGTGGCACGGCTGTTGGGCGCGGGCCGGCTGGCGGAGGCCTACGGCGTCGGCCGCGACGGCATCTGGCTGGCGCTGGCCGTCGGCGTGGTGATGGCCGTGGCCGGCTGGGCCTTCGCCCCGGACCTGACCGCCGCGATGGGCGCCACCGGGGCGGTGCAGGACTTCGCGGTGGACTATCTGCGCTGGTCGATGCCGGGCCTGCCGGGCATGCTGATTGTGCTGGCGGCAACCGGCGTGCTGCGCGGGCTGCAGGACACCAAGACCCCGCTGCTGGTGGCCGGCATCGGGTTTTTGGTCAACATCGGCCTGAACTTCCTGCTGGTCTACGGCATGGGACTTTCCGTGGCCGGTTCGGCCATGGGCACCAGCCTGGTGCAGTGGGGCATGGCGGCGGTGTATCTGGTCATCGTCTACCGCGGCGCGGTTAAATACTCCGTGCCCTTGCGGCCCACCTGGGCGGGGCTGAAGGACACCACGCACGTTGGATCCTGGCTGATGCTCCGGACCTTGAGCATGCGGATCGCGCTGCTCGCCACCGTCTTTGTGGCCACCTCGCAGGGCCCGGTCAGCCTGGCCGGGCACCAACTGGTGATGACCATGTACAGCTTCCTGGCTTTCGCGCTGGATGCGATCGCGATCGCCGCCCAGGCCCTGATCGGCAAGGAGCTGGGGGCGTCGAACAAGGCGCTGGCCCACTCGCTGACCCGGCGGATGATCGTCTGGGGCATCGGGTTCGGCGCGGTGACGGGCCTGCTGCTGGCCGCGGTTGCTCCGGTGCTCGGCTGGGTTTTCACCTCCGATCCGGCCGTGCACCAGGCCTTCACCGCGGCGATCTGGGTGCTGGCGTTGAGCCAGCCGCTCTGCGGGTTCGTTTTCGTGCTGGACGGAGTGCTGATCGGCGCAGGTGACGCACGGTATCTGGCGATCGCCGGCGTCGTGAATCTGGCCGTCTATGCGCCGCTGCTGGTGTGGGTGGACCGGGCCGGGCTGACCGGCACCGAGGGTCTGCTCTGGCTGTGGGCGGCGTTCGGGCTCGGCTACACGGCGGCGCGGGCCGCGACGCTGGGCTGGCGGGTGCGCAACGATGCGTGGATGCTCACCGGGGCGCATTAGGCTGGAAGCCGTGACGATCCCGAGTACTACCCAGGCCGCCGCGTTCTGGCAGCCGGTCCTGATCCGTGCCCTGGTGGCCGCCGCCTTCGGCGCCATCACCATTTTTTGGCAAGAGCCCGGCCGAACCGTGATGGCGGTGGCCGGCGGACTCTTCCTGCTGCTCAGCGGCGGAGCGGTATGGCTGCTGGCCCGCCAGCAGGCCGCCGCGGCGCACCGCCAGCTGCTGCTCCTGCAGGCCGCCGTGCTGGCCGTGACAGGCGTCCTCGCCTGTGTGGTCCAGACCGTGCCGATGTTCACCGTGCTGGCCACCGCGGCGCTGCTGGTCTCCGGCGGCGCGGAGCTGATGCTCGGCTGGAGCAACCGGCCGTCCGGTGCGGCGATGGGCCGGCCGGCGGCGGGCGCAGGCGCCGGGGCCGCGCCGAGCGACGCCGGATCGGTGCTGGCCCGCGACTGGCTGATCACCGGCGCGGTGTCCGTGGGCTTCGGCATCGCCCTGCCGTTCTTCGCGTACCTCGGCCCGCACGCCTTGCTGGGTGTGCTGGGCGGGGCGGCGATCATCACCGCCGTCGTGCTGCTGATCGCCGCGTTGAGCCTGCGCCACGACGCGCGGCAAGCCTCAGCCGGCTGAGCGGGCGCTGCCCGGCTGGCTCCAGTGTGGCGCCGGCCACCGGCACCACCCCGAGAACTTCTACGGCCGGTAGACTAGATATGGCTTTACCCCGTCAGCAGGAGGAATCATCGTGGGCAAGAACGCGTCTGGACGTCCGGACGAACGGCGTATGTCCGTTAAGGGCCCGCTGATCTTTTCGGCTGTGCTGGCCGTCATCGCCGGTTTCCTCACCATGGTCTTCGCCACCGGTGGGTCCGGCAACCTGCTGCGCTGGGACCTCGGCGTGACAGCTGCCGGCATCGCCTTCATCGCCTCCCTGCTGGTGGTGGCGGTGCTGACCATGTCCACCAAGGAGAACCCCAGCCACCTCAGCGAAGGCTCCGGGATCCACCGGAGCTCGTCGAAGATTCCCGGCGGCGCGGGCAGCGTACCGGCCCCGGGTACGCCGCAGAGCCGGGCTCAGGTGGAAGCGCAACAGGCAGCGGAAGACGCCAAGGATCCTGGCCAGGCCGCGAACCGTCTGTCGCATAACGACGACGACGACGGCGGCGCCGCCCGCTGATGCGCTGGCGCGGGCCCGCCCGCTGATGCGCTGGCGCGGGCCCGCCCGGGCCTGACAAGCTGGGAGCATGACTTCCGGCGAGCCTTCCGAGCACCATCCCTTCCCGGCCGACCCCGGCGACACCGCCGCCGCGAACCCCGAGCAGGCCGCGGAGGCGAAGACCACTCTGGCGGCGGAGCTGTGGTACCGCTCCGATCCCGGACTCTTCAGCGAAGAGCTCCGGAAACGGCTGGCGGCCGAATTTCCCGGCGCCACCTTTTCCGACGGCGTGGCCCTGCTGCCGCACGCGGAGCATTCCTTCGACATCAACGGCTCCACGGGCGTGCAGACCATCCACCTGAGCGCCGGCGTGGCCGTTCCGCGGGCGCCGATGTCGTCCGCCGACGCACTGGAGGCCACCCCCACCGACCAAAGCTGGTCTTGGCCGGATGCCGAGCAGGAGGTGCCCGGCTGCAGCCACCGGATCCTGGTCACGGAAGTGGTGGCCAGCGGCTTCGAACCCAAGCCGCGGGTCGAGTCCTTCCAGCGGGTGCTCCGCCTGCTTGCTGCAGAGACCAAGCCGGCCGCCGTCCGCTGGCTGCACAACTCCCACTGGCGCGACCCAGACGAGCTGGAGGCTGCCCATCCGCTGGCCGGCCCGGTCAACATGCGGTTCTTCCTGGTCAGCAACGATGAAGGCGCCATGGTGGTGGACAGCCTGGGCATGTACCAGCTGGGCCTGCCGGACGTGCAGGTGCACTTCCGGGACGTAGACCCCAACGTGCTGGTGGAACTGGCCTTCAACGTGGCGGCCTACCTCTACGAGCACGGGCCGGTCATCCAGTCCAAGGCCCAGCTGAACGGCCCGGAGGGGATGAAGTTCACCGCCACGTGGGAGGATTCGCTGCTGCCGCCGCTGCGCACGGTGATCGATCTGGACCCCGGCACGCCCTACTCGGCCGGCAACCGGTAGGCCAACCGAGGGAAGCGGGCGCTTGGCCCGCAGCCCGCCGGGAGGTCAGCTGGCTGCAGCCGACTTCCGCGCCCGGTAGGCGGCCACGTGCGTGCGGTTGGCGCAGTTGCCGGTATCGCAGAAGCGCTTCGACCGGTTCTTCGACAGGTCCACGAGTACCGCCGAGCAGTCGTCGGCGGCGCAGGTCCGCAGCCGGTCCAGCTGCTTCTCGCGGATCACATCCACCAGTGCCATCGCAGCGTCCACTGCCATGCGCACGTCCAGCGGCGCATCGGGGCTGGTGGCGTGCAGGTGGTAGTCCCACTGGTCGTGCTTGATCAGCTGCGGGATGGCACCGGCGTCGGCCAGAATCTTATTCACCATAACGACGGCGCGGTCCTCCGGTGCGGTCCAGAGCACCTTGAGCACGGAGCGCAGGGAGCGGACCGCCTGAAGTTCCGCGTCGGTATGCGTGCGCGAGCCGGTGTAGCCGAACTCGTTAAACAGCGCGTCCAGATCCGCAACGCTGGCCAGGGCGTCCGGATGGACTTCGGCCGTGTTGACCAGACGTGCCGCGTCCACCAGCGAATGCTCGGTGTCATGAGCAAACACCATATTGACTCCTGAACATGGGCGGTATTATTGTCAGGAGTATACCTCTTATGACTCCTGACAGGCCCACGCTGCGCCGGGAGCGAACCGCACATCCTCGAAGGACCACCCATGTCTTCCACCACCGCCGAGCAGCGCACCCAGACAGCACCGCCGCACCCCGGTTCCGCCGTGGCCGGCGTCGGCATTGCCTTGGCTTCCTCGGCGGTGTTCGGGCTCTCGGGATCATTTGCCAAGGGCCTGCTGGAAGCCGGCTGGACGCCTGGTTCCGCGGTGGCGGTGCGCATGGTGGCCGCGGCGCTGGTGCTGTCCCTGCCCGCCGCGTACATGCTGCGCGGCCGGTGGAACCAGTTGCGGCAGAACTGGAAGACCATTGTGCTCTTCGGGTTGATCGGCGTGGCCGGCTGCCAGCTTTTCTACTTCAACGCCGTGGCCACCCTGTCCGTGGGCGTCGCGCTGCTGCTGGAGTTCCTGGCCCCCGTGCTGATTGTTCTCTGGCTGTGGCTGACCAGCCGCCGGAGGCCTCGCCCGGCGACCATCGCCGGTACCGTCGTCGCGGTGGCCGGGCTGATGCTGGTCCTGGATGTCTTTGGGCCGGTAAAGCTCGATCCGGCCGGCGTGCTCTGGGGGCTCGGCGCGGCAGTGTGCCTGGTGGTCTACTTCTTCATCACCGCTAAGCAGAATGATTCGCTTCCCCCGCTGGTCCTGGCCGCCGGCGGCCTACTGGTGGGCGGTGCCGCCATCGTCGTTTTAGGCGCGGTGCAGATCTTGCCGATGGCCTTCAGCACTGCCGACGTGCAGTTCGCCGGCTGGCATACCCAGTGGTGGGTTCCGCTGGCCGGGCTGGTGCTGCTGTCCACGGTGCTTTCCTATGTCACCGGCATCATGGCCGCCCGGGCCCTCGGCTCCAAGGTGGCATCCTTCGTCTCGCTGACCGAGGTGCTGTTCGCCGTCATCTGGGCCTGGCTGCTGCTGGGCGAGCTCCCCGCCATCATCCAGTTGGTCGGCGGCGTGCTGATCGTGGCCGGCGTCGTGCTGGTCCGCTCCGACGAACTGCGCGGCCCCAAGCTCGCCAGACGGCGCCGCCCCAGGACAGGCGGCCGGGAAAGCCGGGTCAGCTGAGCCGTCCGCACGCAGCCGCAGGTCCGGGCTGATTCCGCCCAGAGGCACCGCCGGTGAAAAGGGTACTGATGCGTGAGGTCATGCTTCCACGACGATCGTCCCCGCGGCGCCGTCCACGGAGAGGGTGTCACCGGTCTTGATTCGCGTGGTTGCCTCGGGGACCCCGACGACGGCGGGTATCCCGTATTCGCGGGCGACGACGGCTCCGTGGGAAATGGGCCCGCCCATTTCCATCACCAGTGCCGCGGCGGTCATGAACAGGGGAGTCCATCCCGGGTCGGTTGACGGGGCAACGAGAATTTCGCCGGGTTCCAGCTCTGTGCTGACCGGGTCCAGGATGACTCTGGCTTTGCCGGTCACCGTGCCGGCGGAGGCCGGCGCCCCGACCAGGGTTCCCGGGCGCAGCTTGCCTTCCGCCGACGAAGCCGCGCGGGTTTCCGCAGCCATCGCGGCTTCGACGTCGGTGCCGTCCGAAAGCAGCAACCGGGGGATGTGCGTGCGCCGCATTTCGCGCTGGTAGTTTCGGCGGCGGTCGACGACGGGTCCGCGCAGGTCCGCGCCGCGCAGCCCCACGCGGGCTTCCGTGAAGTCGAGGAAGAAGATGTCGTCGGGTGCCGTGATGCGGCCGGCGGCGGCGAGTTCCTCGCCCACCAGTCGAAGCTGCCTGCGGAGGGCGGCGAGGGTGGCGATGAGGCGGAACTTGGGGGACTCGCGCATGCCGGCGGTTGCGCGTGCGCGTCGTAGGCTGTGGGCCACGATTCTTCCGCGCAGTCTGGACCTTCCGCGGGCCCGTCCGGCCAGCTCGGATGCTTTGGCTTCGGCCGTTTCTGCGGCTCGCTTGAATTGCCGGTTCGGCGCGAGCTCCGGGTCCGTCAGTTTCAAGTAGTTGGCCAGGGCATTGATGATGTGGGCCGGGTCCTCGGACCATCGGGGGATGCCGAGGTCAATCTCGGCCACGGAGCGGTGACCATAGGTGGCGAGGAAAGCGCGCAATTCGCTCTGGCAGACGGCGGGCAGCGCGCACTCAAGATAGCGGCGGGCCAGTAACTGGGGGTCTTCCTCTGTGAGTGTGCGGACTGACTCAGGGTCCTCGCGGATCACACTGGCGGTGCGCCAGAGGTCCAGATCCATCTCCGTGGTCACATTGTGCGGCAAGCCGCGCAGTACCGTCTGCAGGTCGCCGGGCTGGGCCAGCCGGCCCAGCGCCAAACGGGCCAGACCCAGCCAGATGTACCCGGCCGCGGGCGGTGGCAATTCGCGGATGAGGACGGGTGTGACGTCTTTGGCGAGGACGCGCTCCACGAAGTCCAGACGCCGGGCACCGGAGGCTGGCTCTTGCAGAATCAGCGTCCGATCGAACTCGGTACGCGACTCCTGTGCCCGTTCAATCGCTGCGGCGGGGTTGGCCATCGCTCGCAGGACGTGCGGAAGCATGCGCAGTTGGGGGAAGGCGCGGAAGGTTGACTTCAGCGACGCCAAGCGGGACTCCTTGATGAGCGAGAACCGGGGGTCGACTGCCAGGTGCCTCAACACGTCCACGGACCGGGCATCAGCCGCCTTCATCAAGCGCAGTATGCCGCTGCGGCCGCCCTTGCTGCGCAATAGCGGGGTGACGTCGAGATAAATGCGCATTCCGACTTGGGCAAACCGGTAGACAGCCTCGCCATCGCTTGCCCACGCGGCCCGGTTGCTGCCCGCCATCAGATCGACGGATGCCATCCCCATGGGCGTCAGCGGCCGGGTCAGCCCTTGCAGCAGGCTTGCGCACAGATAGGCACGGGCACCGTCGTCGCGGTCGTATGGCTCGGGCAGCGGATACAGCGTGGTGATCGGGCGGGATTGCACCACCCATATTTCGCCGTCCGCTTCGATGGCCCACTCCAGATCCTGCGGCTCGCCAAAGTGTTCCTTCGCGAGGGTGCCGAGCCTAACCAGGGCCTGAACTTGTTCGTCGGTCAGGCACGCCTGCCGCTGGCCGTCCTCCAAAGGAACACGCCCGGTGCCGCCGCCGGGGATGGCCCGGATTTCGATGCGCTTGTCCACCAGCCTGCGCTCAAGGATTTCACCGGTAGCGGCATTGACCCTGAACTGGTCCGGGTTCACGGCCCCGCTGACCAGCGCCTCGCCGAGTCCGGGCGCCGCGTCGACCACGGTCTCCTGACGCCGGCCGGTCAGCGGGTTGGCCGTAAACAACACCCCGGACACGGCGGCATCGACCATTTTTTGAACAACGACGGCGATGCCGACAGAGCCCGGGGCAATCCCGTGATCCGCGCGGTAGGCCGCGGCCCGTTGCGTCCACAGGGAGGCCCAGCATCGGCGGACCGCGGCCAAGAGCGAGTCCGGGCCGATGACATTGAGATAGGTGTCCAGCTGGCCGGCGAAGCTGGCTTCCGGGAGGTCCTCCGCCGTGGAGGAGGACCGCACCGCCACCGGAGTGTCCTCGCCCAGCTGGGCGTAGGCGGCAAGGATGGCTTCGGCGATGTCCTCGGGTACGGAGGTGGCTTCGAGTCTGGTGCGTATCTGCTCGGCGAACCCGGTCAGATCCGGTTCCCCCTCTCTGAGCGCTGTCCGTCCGGCGTCCGCGCCCGCCCGGTCGGAAGACACCTGCAGAGCCTCGAGCACCGGGTCCAGCCCTGCAGCGGTCGCTGCCTGCCGGTAGGCAGCGGTGCGGACGCAGAAGCCGTCCGGGATGGGGAATCCTGCCGCCAGAAGCACGCCGAGGTTGGCGGCCTTGCCCCCAACATCCGGCAACATGCCTGCATCCGCGTCGGCCAGATCGATAACCATGCCCACTGGACGTGGTGTCGGCTGCTCTGCGCTATCCATCATTGACCCCATCACCAGACGGGCAGAAATTATTCATGCGACTCTAAGGCCAGCCCCTGCAAGAATTCAACAGGCAGCGCAAGTGGTCAGCGGACAATTTTGAAGTTGAACAGGGGCGTGCCGAGCGCGCCGTAGAGGCGGAGCCAGAGGGGCAGGAGCATTTCGGCACCGCGGGCGGTGGTGATGTCGCCGAGGTCGATCACCTCCTGGTGGCCGAAGTCCTTCAGGAGCTCGGTGACCGTGGTCTTGGCAGCGGGGTCGTTGCCGGAGACGAAGACCGTGCCGGCCTCGGGGAGCCGGGCCGGATAGGCCTGGAGTTCGGCGTTGAGGGTGTTGAGGGACTTCACGACGCGCGCGGCCGGGAAGGCCCGCTGGATCTGCTCGCCGAGGGAATCAGTGTCCTTGACCAAGAGGGTCGGGGGCATTCCGTGGCTGAAGTCCAGCGGGTTGGCGATGTCCAGTAGGACTTTGCCGTCGAGGTTTTCGGCACCGGCCTGGGTCAGGGCGTCCAGGGACGCGCCGCCTTTGGTTGCGTTGATGATCAGCTCTGCGCCGGCCGTAGCGTCGGCGAAGGTGGCGACATCGACGCCGGCGTTGTCGGCGACCCAGGCGGCGAAGGGCGGAGTGCCCATGCCGTCAGCCTCGGTCCGGGACAGCGTGGTTTCAGGATCGCGGGTTCCGATAGTGACCGTGTGGCCGAGCTCGGCAAGGCGTGCTGCGATGGTTCGGCCGGCCCCGCCGGTTCCGAGGACTGCAGTTTTCATGATGTTCTCCTGTTAATTCCGGCTTTCCCCGATCGAAGGTGCCCCCTTCACCAACTGTGCTCCACCCACGGGAGGCGAGCCAGCCCGGATGGAGAAGTCGCAAAGATGTTATCGCTCAGACGTGGTCAGGCCGGTGGATCATCGAGGCTCAGGGACGCAGGAACTGTAACGCCCGCCACGAGAGCTTGCTCACATATCTATGGCGTGTGGCACAGGGCCTGGTCGCGCAGGTCATATAGTTGATGGCTCAACGAACTTACCGGACGTTCAGTTAGACATGTGGCCGCTCCAAGCGGCCGTGCCAGCAACAAGTTAGGCCCCGCTATGGATATCAAGGCCCGCATCGAGGCGGCTCCCATGAAGCGCACGCAGGTTGGCGTCATCGCCATCTGTATGGCGCTCTACATGATCGACGGTTTCGACGTCCTGGTGATGGCGTTCAGCGCCAACGCCGTGATGGAGGACTGGGGCCTGAGCGCCAGCCAGCTGGGCGTGCTGCTGAGCTCCGCGCTGGTCGGCATGGCGATTGGATCCATCTTCGTGTCCAGCGTGGCGGACGTGATTGGCCGGCAGAAGACGCTGGTGATCGGCGCGGCCATCGTGGCGGTGGGCATGCTGGTCTCGGCCTTCGCGCCCGGCTACGGCGTGCTAGTTGTGTTGCGCTTCATCACCGGCTTGGCCGTGGGCACCCTGCAGGCGACAGCCAACGTTCTGGCGTCCGAGTTTTCCAACGCCAAGCGGCGCTCCACCGCGCTGGCCCTGGTCAGCATCGGGCAGCCGATCGGCGGTGTGCTGGGCGGCATGGCCACCGGTGCACTGATCACCGCGTTCGGCTGGCGCTCCGCCTTCCTCTTCGGCGCCGCCATCACCGTGGTCATGATCCCGTTCATCTGGAAGGCCGTCCCCGAATCGGTCGACTTCCTGCTGGTGCGCCGGCCGGAGAATGCCCTGCAGCGCGTCAACAAGGTGCTGCGCCGGATCGACCAGCCGGCGGTCGCCGAGCTACCCGAGCTGCCGGAGGCCCCGGCCAAGAAGAAGTCCCGCTTCGCGGACGTGCTGACCGGCGTCAACGCCCGCCGCACCATCCTGATCTCGCTGGCGTACTTCATCCTGATGGCCAGCTTCTACTTCGCCAACTCCTGGACCCCCAAGCTGGTCACCGCCAGCGGCTTCAGCCAGCAGGACGGCATCACCGCCGGCGTGCTCTTCAGCGTCGGCGCGATCATCGGCGCAGTGGTTCTGGGCGCCTTCGGGGCCCGCTTCCCCATGCGCAAGGTCCTCGCGGTGTTCTTCGTGATCGGCGGTCTGACCTTCGGCGCGTTCTCGCTCTCCACCGGATCGCTGGCCGGCGCGCTGTTCGCCGCCGCCCTGGTCGGCTTCGGCTCCAACGCCCCAATCGCCGGCATGCTGGCCATTAGCCCCACCTACTACACCTCCGACGTGCGCGGCACCGCACTGGGCCTGGTGATCGGCATGGGCCGCGTCGGCGCCATCGCCTCGCCGATCATCGCCGGCGCGCTGATGGACGGCGGCTGGCAGCCCACCGACCTGTACTTCCTGTTCATCATCCCCATGCTGATCGGCGCCGTGGTGATCTCGATGCTGGGCAAGCCCGTGCTGGCATCGGTCGCCCCGAAGAGCGAAGCGGCCCGCGAGCAGGAACCGGCCGGAAAGCACTAACCACCGGTAGCTCCTCAAGCACCCCCACAACGACGGCGGGGCTCGGCACAGTGCCGAGCCCCGCCGTCGCAGTTCCACACTCCTGCGGCCTGCAGCCACCCGAGCTGGTGGCTGCAAGCCGAAGTATTCCGCTGGAAACACGCACCCCGCTTATATTCCTTGGTCTGCATGCGTGACGCTGGCGCCGCTCAAGTCTTGCCATCCTCTTGCCAGTTCCGGGATGATGCCTAGGCGCGGTGCTTCAGCGCCTGAGCCGAAGGGGATGCCGATGCTGCAGGCATTTGGCTGGGGCTTGCTTGCTGGCTCCTCCTACTTTCTGGGCGGATTGCTTGCCCTGCGGTGGCGGGTCGTCAACAGTCTGCTGCTCGGTGTCCTGACGGGCCTCGGCGCCGGCGCCCTGTTGTCGGCCGTCGCCTACAAGCTCATCGATGAAGCCGGCCGGCTGGCCGGCGGGAGCGGTTTCGTCGGTGCGGGGCTGGTCGGCGGTGCGGTGGCGACGTCGTGGGTGGTGAACGGGGCCAGACGGGACACACGGCTGTCCGCACCCCCTCTCCACGAGCCCCGGTTCCTGGTGATCGGGCTGTCCGTGGTCGCCGAAGCCGTCGTCATCTCCGGCGGCCTGGTCAGCGGTTACGGCCTCACTGCCGCCGTGCTCGCCGCGGTCTTCCTCTGCGGTGTGCCCGAGGCCATGGCCGACACCGGCCCGCTGCGCAAGGCCGGCCTGACGCGCCGCCACGTCATGACCGCCTGGTTAACCATGACGGTCCTGTGCGGCCTATCCGTGGCCTTGTTTACGTTGCTGCTCGGGCCTGCTCCGCCCGAGGTGGTTGCCTTCGTGCTCGCCTTTGCCGGCGGTGGCGTCCTGACGAACGTGACGGTCCGCATGGTGCCGGAGGGCATCCGGGACGCCGGCGCAGCCACCGGCATCGCGATCGCCGTCGGTTTCGGCCTCTCGTTCACCCTCGTGGAGATCCTCGGCAAACCCTGAGGCCGCGGCAACGTGGAGGGGGTGGTGCGATGCCGCGGCGGGGGAGCAGACTGGAACAAGCCAGCAGCCACGACCTACACCGGAGGGCCCGCCATGTGTCGGAATATCCGCCAGCTTCACAATTTCGAACCCGCGGCGACGAACGCCGAAATCGAGGCCGCCGCCCTGCAGTACGTGCGCAAGGTCAGCGGCAGCAACAAGCCGTCGAAGGCGAACGAGGAAGCGTTCAACCGAGCGGTGCACGAAATCGCGCACATCACCGCGCACCTGCTCGACGATCTGGTGACGGCGGCGCCGCCGAAGAACCGCGACGAAGAAGCAGCCAAGGCCCGCGCCCGCGCCGCCGTCCGCTACGGGGCCACCGTCTAGGTGCGCGGGCCAGGGCCCGGTCCATACCGCCCGAAGTGGGGGAGGCACGGGTCGGCCGGCTAGCGGCCGAAGCGGCGCAGCCGCAGCGAGTTGGCCACCACCAACACCGAGCTGGCGGCCATCGCCGCGCCAGCGATCATCGGGTTGAGCAGGCCGAAGGCCGCCACCGGGATGCCCAACGTGTTGTAGGCGAAGGCCCAGAACAGGTTGGACTTGATGGTGGAGAGCGTCTTGCGGCTCAGCTCGATGGACTGCACTACCTGGACCAGATTGCTGCCCATCACGGTCAGGTCCGCGGCCTCGATGGCCACGTCGGTCCCGGCGCCCATGGCGATGCCGAGGTCGGCCTGGGCCAGCGCGGCAGCATCGTTCACGCCGTCGCCCACCATGGCCACGGTCTTGCCTTGCTCCTGCAGCCGCTGGATCGCCGCCACCTTTTCCTCCGGCAGCACGTCGGCGAAGACGTCCTGCGGCCCGATGCCGACCTCGGCCGCCACCTCGGCGGCGACGGCGGCGTTGTCGCCGGTGAGCAGGATGGGGTGCAGGCCCAGCTCTTTAAACCGGGAGATGGCAGCCGCCGAGTGCTCCTTGACGGTGTCCTGGAGGTTGACGATTCCAATAACCGCTCCGTCCACGGCGACCCACACCGCGGTTGACCCGGCCTGCTGCTGTTCCAGCAGGACCCGGCGGTGCTCGTCGGAGAGGGAGATGCCGTTCTCGTCCATCCAGTTGTTGCGGCCCACCACCACGGTGCTGGCGCGGCCGTCGCGTTCGGTGATGGTGCCGCGGACACCGCCGCCCGCCGTGCTGTGGAAGTCGGCGAGGGCCGGCAGCGCAGCGTCAGCCTTGCCGTCCCAGGCACCGGTGCCGCCGTCGACCGGTGTTGCGGTGCGCGCCGCCACGTCCCGGGCAGCTGCCACGATGGCCAGGGCGATCGGGTGCTCGGAGCCGGCCTCGACGGCGCCGGCCAGCAGCAGGACGTCGTCTTCGCTGCGGTCCGCCAGCGCCACCACGCCATCCACCGCTTGCTGACCGGTGGTCACGGTGCCGGTCTTGTCCAGCACGATGGTGTCCACGTGCCGGGTGTCCTCGAGGATCTGCGGCCCCTTGATCAGGATGCCCAGCTGGGAAGCCCGGCCGGTGCCGGTGAGCAGGGCGGTCGGCGTGGCGAGTCCCAGCGCACACGGGCAGGCGATGACCAGCACCGTCACGGCTGCGGTGAAGGCCGACCGCAGGTCACCGGTGAACACCATCCACAGGATGAACGTGACGACGGCGATGACCAGCACGATCGGCACGAAGACGGAACTGATCCGGTCCGCCAGCCGGGCGACCGGGGCTTTGCCGGCCTGGGCCTGGCTGACCAGCCGGCCCATCTGCGCCAGCGTGGTCTCCGAGCCCACCCGGGTGGCGCGGACCAGCAGCCGGCCGGAGGTGTTGATGGTGGCGCCGATGACGGTGTCGTCAACGTCCACTTCCACCGGCACCGATTCACCGGTCAGCAGCGAGGTGTCGACGGCGGAGTGCCCGTCTACCACGTAGCCGTCGGTGGGAATCTTTTCGCCGGGCCGGACCACCATGATGTCGCCGGGCACCAGGTCGGCCGCCGGCACCTTCATTTCGACGTCGTTTCGCAGCACGGTGGCTTCCTTGGCACCCAGGTCCAGCAGGGACTTCAGCGCGTCGCCGGCCTTCTGCTTGGCGTTGGCTTCGAGGTAGCGGCCCAGCAGCAGGAAGGTCACCACTACCGCAGCGGTCTCAAAGTACAGGGCGTGCTCGGCCATGTTGCCGTGCACGTGTTCGGTCATCATCGGATCCATGACCAGCTGCCAGGCGGAGAAGAAGAAGGCCGCCAGCACGCCGATGGACACCAGCGTGTCCATGGTGGAGGCAAAATGCCGGGCGTTGACCGCGGCGGCGCGGTGGAACGGCCAGGCCGCCCAGAACACCACCGGGATGCTCAGGGCGAAGGCGACCCAGCCCCAGTGCGGGAACTGGGCGCCGGGAATCATCGAGATGATGAAGACCGGCACGGTGAGGATCGCGGCCGTCCACAGGCGCGGCCGGAGCTGGTCGGCGGTACCGCCGTGCGCCATGTGGTCTTCATGGTCCGCGTGGTCGCCGCGGTCCGCGGCGCCGTCGTGGTCATGGTGGTCAGCTTCGGGATGCCCGGCGTGACCTGATCCTGCAGGTCCGTGGTCCGAGGCGCGGCCGGCATGCGGCTGCTGCTTCACCCGCGCCTTGTAGCCGGTGGCGTTCACCGTATCCAGCAGTTGCTGGTCGGTGACTCCGTGCGGGACGTTCACCACGGCGGATTCCAGCGGCAGGTTCACACTCGCCTCGACGCCCTCGATCTTGCCGAGCTTGCGCTCCACGCGGTTCACGCAGGAGGCACAGGTCATGCCTTCGATCGCCAGTTCTACGGTCCGGGCCGGAGCCGGATCGACTACAGGGTCCTGGGTGGCGGGATGGGAGGCCATCAGCTGGTCATCTCGATTCTCGGTGGGCGGGCCGCGGGCTGACGCGGCACATCAGGTGCTGGGCAAGGAAGGTAACGGGCGGCGGCGGGAGGCGCCGCCGTCGTACGCGTTAAGCGATGTTTGCGACGACGGTGTACCCGGCTTCGGCGACGGCTTCGCCGACCTGTGCCGGATCCAGTTGGGCCTCGGAGCGGACCGTGGCGGTGGAAATACCGCCCTTGTTCAGGCGAATGCTGACGTCCTGGACGCCGTCGAGGGCCTTGAGTTCTTCGGTTACGGCGTCCACGCAGTGGCTGCAGGTCATGCCGTCGATGCTGATGGTGGTGGTGCTCATAAAAATCTCCTGGGGTGGGTGTTCGGGGAGGGTGGCGTCAGCGCAGTAGCCGGCCGATGGCGTCCGAGGCTTCTTTGACCTTGTCCTGGACGATCCGCGGATCGTCGTTGAGCTCGGATTCCTTGGCGGCGCCGACCACGCAATGTCCGATGTGGTCTTCGAGCAGGCCGACGCTCACCGCATGCAAGGCCTTGTTGACCGCGGCCACCTGGGTGAGGATGTCAATGCAGTACTTGTCCTCTTCCACCATGCGGGCGATGCCGCGGACCTGGCCTTCGACCCGCTTCAAGCGGCGCAGGTAGGCGTCCTTGTCCGAGGTGTAGGCGTGGCCGATGTGCTCGTCGACGGCGGCGGGGTCAGTAACGCTGGGCAGGGAGGTGTGGTTCATGGCTTCCTCATTCCGGGGACTACACGACCAAGGTATACCCCCTAGGGGTATGACGCAAGGGTTTGTGGCGGATGCCATGGGTGCGGGGCGGCGGATGGGTGATGGCAGGGCGACGACGACGGCGGTGCTGCTTGCGGGGCGGGGCGCACCAAGCCGCCCGGTGGAGGTGCCGGGCGGCCGTGGGACTTACTGGTGTTGCGGCGTGCGCAGGGTGCGGAAAGCAAGCCACGCGGACGCGACCATCAGGGCGCCTGCCAGTCCGGCGGTGACGGTGACGCCGCTGTCGAAGGCGTGGACCGCGGAGTCGAGCAAGGCGGCACCGGTGCGCTCCGGCAGCTGATCCGCGACGGTGATGGCGCCGCCCAGGGTCTCGCCGGCGGCGTGCTGCTGTTCGGCGGTCAGCCCGGACGGCAGGTCGATGTTCTGCCGGTAGGCGCCGACGAGGATGCTGCCGAGCACCGCGGTCCCGAAGACGGAGCCGACTTCGTAGGCCGTCTCTGACACGGCGGAGGCCGCGCCGGCCTTGGCCGCCGGGACGCTGGAGAGGATCAGGTCGTTCGAGAGCGTTTCGGAAGCGCCGACGCCGGCGCCGAGCAGTCCGAACGCGGCCATCAAGGTCAAAGCCGAGGCGTCCGGGGTGGAGGCCGCCAGCCAGTACGCCGCCGCGGACAACAGCAGGGCTCCGGCCACCACCAGGTGCGGGGAAACCCGGCGCACCAGCGGCACCGCCAGCAGCCCGGCGGCGATCGTCACCAACAGGCCGGGCAGTAGCACCAGGCCGGCCCGCAGCGGGCTGAGTCCGAGGACCAACTGGAGGTGCTGGGAGACGAAGTAGAGGAAGCCCACCAGGGAGAAAACGGCCAAAAGGTTGACCAACACGGCGCCGGTGAACGGGCGGTAGCGGAACAGCCGGACGTCCAGCATGGGATTCGAACGCTGCAGCTGGCGGCGGACAAAGAGCCAGCCGGACAGGATGCCGGCGGCGGCCGCGGCGATGGCAGTCGGGTCCCCGCCGGCGGCCAACTGTTTGATGGCGAAGACAACCGGCAGCAGCGCGGCGACCGAAAGCAGGATGCTGGGCACGTCCACCGGCCCCGGCTCGGGGTCGCGCGACTCCGGCACAAACACCGGTGTCAGCACCAGCATCGGCAGCAGCATGGGAACCGCCAGCAGGAACACCGAACCCCACCAGAAGTGCTCCAGCAGTACGCCGCCCAGCAGCGGGCCGAGCGCGGCGCCGGCGGAGAAGCCGGCGGCCCAGATGGCCACGGCCAGGCGCCGCTGGCTCCGGTCGGTGAAAATGTTCCGGATCAGGGACAGGGTGGCCGGCATCAGCATGGCCCCGAAGATGCCCAGGCCAGCGCGGGCGGCAACCAGCAGCTCTGCGCTCGGCGAGAACGCGGCCAGGGCGGAGAGTGCGGCGAAGCCGGCGGCGCCGATCATCAGCATCCTGCGACGGCCGAAGCGGTCGCCCAGGCTGCCCATCGCCACCAGCAGGCCCGCGAGCACCAGCGGGTAGATGTCGATAATCCACAAGAGCGTGGTGCCGCTGGTGTTGAAGGCCAGCGAAATGGCCGGCACGGCAAAGCTCAGCACGGTGTTGTCTACGGCGACCAGCAGGACCGGCAGCATCAAAACGGTCAGGGCGGTCCATTCCTTGCGGCCGGCGCGCTGGGTGACGGTAAGCATGGTGCATCTTTCGGAAACAGGGGTTTGGATGATCCTTTAACTGTACCGTCTGGACGGTATACTGACAAGCCGGCTCAGCATTGCCGACGCAGCGGAAGGACTGCGTCCTAGGATGGTTGGATGGCCAGTGCGAAAGACCGGATCCTCGACAACTTCGAGGACATCCTGATTAAAGAGGGCGAGAGAGCCGCCACCATGGATGCCGTTGCGGCGGCTGCCGGAGTGTCCAAAGGCGGGCTGCTCTACCACTTCCCTTCCAAGGAGGCGATGGTCGAGGGGCTCTGCGACCGGCTCGCGGAACTGTCGGCCGAGGACGCGGAGCGGATCAGTAGTGCCCCGGAGGGTGCGGCCCGCTACTACGTGCGGACCTCCAACTACGTTGACTCACCCCTGGACCGCGCGATCGTAGCCTTGGCCCGGCTGGTCCAGCAGGGCCACCCCGCTGCAGCCCAGACGTTCGCGCGGATCCAGCAACTCTGGCTGGACACGTTGGAGCAGGCCTTGGGCAGCCGGGCCGTGGCCCAAGCGGTGAAGCTGATCGGCGACGGTCTGTACTACAGCGCGACGTTCGTTTCGCCGGATGCGCAGCAGCATCAGATGGCCGACGGCGAGATGGAAGCCCTGCTACAACAGGTCGACGCGTTGGTCGGACGCGGCTGATTCGGGCCCTCGTTTTGGGCTTAGCTGGTTTCGTGCGACAGGATGAACCGTATAATCACGCACCGCACCCCACGATGAGAGGAACCCATGTCCACCCCTAACGGTCCCGGGGAATACCCCGAACCCACCACGTCCGGACTGCCGCAGGCACCCCAAAGCACCTACCCGACCTACCCCCAGCAGGGAGCCGGCCAGCAAACCTACCCGCAGCAGAACGCCCCGTACGGCTACCCGGGCCAGCCCGTCCCGGGACAGCCGGTTCCCGGCAAGACCATGGGAATCGTCGGCTTTGTCCTGTCGCTGCTCGGTCCGCTGACCGTGGCCGGCCTGATCGTCAGCATCATCGGCATGGTGCAGTCCAAGCGCGCCAACGCCAAGAACGGCTTCGCGCTGGCGGGCATCATCATCGGCGCGGTGGGGACCGTGCTGCTGATCCTGTTCACCATCATCACGATCGTAGGCATCGCCTACATGGTGGAGGTCTGTGGCGACCTCGGGCCGGGCACCCACTTCGAGGACGGCGTCACCTACACCTGCAGCTGACCTTCCCAGCCTCTTCACCAGGAGCCGGTGCGACCCTTCCCGGGGCCGCACCGGCTCCTGGTTTCTGATCGGGCGGGAATCTTATGCTCCGTTGGACAGAATGGCCCACGACTTCAGGAGTTGCCGTGGTTCCCGTCAGGCTTGCGGGGAGGTTTGCTCGTTACGTGAGGCGAGGATTTGGTCATACCCTGCTTTGAATGTTGGGTACTGCAAGGTTCCAAGTAACGAGAGGAGCCGCGCGCCGCTGAGGACCGTCCCGCTGGCAACCTCGGGCTGGATCCTCGGGGGTAGTTGGAGTCCCAGCCGGTGTGCGATGTAAGTGACGACCTCGCCCAGTGCCGCAGGAGCCTGATCGACGGCGTGCAGGGTAGGCGGCAGATTCTCTGCGAACAGCAGTGCTTGCAGGGTTCGGACCAGATCGGTCTCGTGGATGCGGTTCGTACGCTTCGCATACTGGACCGGGGTGCCCTCGATGACTTTCCTCAGAAGCATCTCTCGCCCAGGCCCGTAAATCCCAGCAGGCCTGACGATATGCGCGCCGAAGAGCTCGGACGCGAGAAGCTCTCCGTCAAGAAGGCTCCTACCTCGCGGAGTCACCGGGGCGGGGGTGTCCACTTCTGTGAGCGCCCGCTGTTCTGTTTTCCCTTCGAACACGCGGGTGGAGGAAACGCATACCACTCTTCGCGGCCTAGTCGGTAGTGCGGCGGAGAGGTTCCTGAGTGCGGCGAGGTAACCATCCGACCGGTCAGCAGCCGCTTGGGTGTCGGGGGTGAGGGTAACAACCATCGCATCAACGCTAGGCAATTCATGCCGGACCGGTTCCCGGAGGTCAACAGGCAGGGCGGAGAATGCGGCAGGCAGGACGGCCGTGTTTCGGCGGAGCGCGAACACCTGCGCCCCTGCGCCTAGGAGGCGCTGGCCCAGACGCGTACCGACCTTCCCGCAACCGACGAGCAGGATCCGCCCAGGCATTTCGTGCACTGTTCCAACTGAGTCGGGCATGTTTGACAATCCAAGCTCCTCCGCTTGCGCCATGTGAGGCCCTTATTGTCCCCCGTGCCATGTGGCATAGTCTCCCGGGGACCACAGCGGTTCACGATGCTGTCAAGGATCAGCGTTGGGCGTTGAATCTTAGCCGGGGAAGTAGCTGAACCCGAGGTTCGGAAGAGCAGGCGTACATAATGCGCCACATTGGACCGAGGAGAGTAAGGGTCGCTGATGGCCAAGGTGTTCGAGGAGGCGCAAAGTCGCAGCTACCGCCCTGCTGACAGCAGCATTCCTTACCGTTCCGCTTCAATGTGGCGTATGGCGTACATGCGCCTGCCGTCGGACACCGGCCTCGGCACCCTGGCCCGCCCCCATCCGGCTCGCCGACAGCCAGATTCCCGACAAGTACTTTCCAATGGAATCTACTTGTGGGGCTGTTAGCAACCTGACCGATGACGGACGAGGGGCGCTGCGCAGCCATTTGGATGCCTTGCACGCCCTGATCGAAGAACTTTAAGCGGGCCTACACCGGCGGTGCGGAAGCAACGCGGCCTCGGGGAGCCGCTCGTCGTTCGAGTGCCAGCGGGCAGTGTGTAGCCCGCAGCTCATGTGGAGGTGTTGTCCACGGGGTGCGGAGGGGGGTACCCGGCCTTTTCAGGCCGGGAGGGGTAAATCCTCCGAGAAAAGCCTTTTCAGATTGCGGGCGGTGCAATAGGGTGTCACGCACGGTAGATACCGTAAGTACCCTTACTAATTCTGAGAGGCCTAATCATGAAGCCGCAGACTCTTCTTATTGCCCCTGCTGTCGCGCTTGGCGCGATGGCTTTCGCTGCCGGGCCGGCCGCGGCCCAGGACGGCGTGTGGCAGGCCAACCTTGCACCTGCCAATAACAGCGGAACCGCTGGACAAGCGATGATCGAGATACATGGGCAGCAGGCAACGGTCACCATGAATGTCTCGGGCGCCGCGGAAATTTGGATGAACGCGCCGTTCCCGCACGGCCAGCATATTCACATCGGCGGCCAGGGGGTATGCGCAGGGCCGGCCGCAGACACCAACGGCGACGGCGTTGTCAGTTCGCCCGAGGGCGAGCCTTACGCTGGTGCCGTCAGTACCTCGCTGACCGTTCAGGGGGACACCAGTCCGGCTTCGACGGTGGCAACTGACCGCTTCCCTGCCGGAGGCGCCTACTCCTACGAACGGACTCTGACCCTGGACCCGGCAACAGTACAGGCGATCCAGGCCGGAACCGCAACGGTAGAAGTCCACGGCGTAGACCCGAATAAACTTCCTGCGGCCGCCCAGAATGAAATGAGCCCTGAAGCCCCCGGGTTGCCGCTGGCCGCCACTCTCCCTGCAGCCTGCGGAACTCTGGTTGCTTCCCAGATAGCCGGGCCGATGCCTGGTCAAGCTCCCGACACCGGCATTGAGACCCCTGCGCCCACAGATGGAAACGCAATCGCCGTCGCCGCGGGTCTGGGAGTTCTGCTGGCCGCAGGCACAGCGGCGGCCGCCGTCCGCCGGCGCTCTGCTATCAAGGATTGATTGGCGTGAGCAGGGACAGGGCAGGGGTACCCTTTGGCGCCGGGCTTGCCCTTGTCCTGGCCCTAAATGCGGCCTGCGCTGCCCCCTCCGGTGCGGGGGCGCCCCCGCCCGCCGCGCCGTCGAACACCGCCGTCGAGCAGACGCCCGGCCCGGGCCAAGAACACGAAGCGGGGCACAACCCGGAACAGGCTGACCATCGCACGGCTGCATCCAAAGCACCCGTGGCCGCTACCGGCGGCAGTTCACCTGTTTTGGAAAAGGCCAGACCTTCAGCTTTGAGCATTCCCCGGATTGGTCTTCGCAGCGACATTATGAGTCTGGCCCAACGGGCAAATCACACCTTGGAGGTGCCGCCGGGCGAGGCCGGCTCCCCGGCAGGGTGGTACGTCAATTCTCCGACACCGGGGGAAAGAGGGCCCTCGATCCTGCTTGGGCATGTGAACGCACTGGGCGGCGGGCCGGGTGTTTTCGCCAGAATGCATGAATTGGTCCCCGGAGACGAAGTCAAAATAAAGCGTGATGACGGGTCGACCGCGGTCTTCCGGTTGACGGCCATTGAACGCTATGCCAAAGACAGCTTCCCTGCCCTGCAGGTGTACGGGAATACCAAGCGGGCAGAGATCCGGCTCATCACCTGCGATGGGTATAACGTGCAGAACGGCAGGTTTGAAGACAACCTGGTCGCCTACGGGAAACTCATCGTTGGCGCGGGGGAGAGGCAGTGACGGGCGCCAATCGGAATCGACATCTGGAGTTCCGCCAGACAAGCTTAAGACATCATGCGGCCAGCAAGGAGCCAATCGTGACCGACAACCCTCAGAACCCCGAAGAAAGCATCGACAGCGATGACATCAAGGAAATCCAGCAGGATGAGGGACTGACGCCTGCAGATCGGGTGGACCTCATCAGCACCGCGATCGACGAGGACGAGGACGCGGACGACGACGAGGAAGCGGACGAGGACGCGGACGTGCCAGAAGACGAATCCGGGAACAGCTAAAGGCGCCCCGGGAACCGCGGTTCCCGGGGTCATTCTTATGGCAGCAACGGTGTCCGCGCGGGTGGGTTCTCAGTAAACTGGAACGCATGACCGAGCAGGAACCGGACGGATCCGAAACTGCTGCGGTTGACGGTGGCGGAACGGGTTTTCACGCGGACGCGGCTGTCGTTTCCGCACCGGGAGTGGATGGCCCCGACACGCGCCCGGGCAATCCAGAGCGCCTGGCCGACCCGGAAGCAGTCGACACGACCGTGCGCAGCCCTGCGCAGCGGTCCCGCACGTTCATGGGGATCCTGGTGAATACGGCATTGGCCAACATCACCACCAGCTACCTGTGGTTCGCCCTGACGTTCTGGGTGTACCTGCAGACACGCAATGTTATCGCCACCGGCGTCATCGGCGGGGCGTACATGCTGCTGATAGCGCTTTCCAGCATCAGCTTCGGCACTTTCGTGGACCGCTACCGCAAGCTGGCGGTGATGCGCTTCGCGGCCGGATTCACCCTGGTGATGTTCCTCTTGTCCGGGGTCATGTTCCTGCTGACCCCCGAGGCCTCGCTGGTGGACCTGGACCAGCCGTGGTTCTGGATCTTTTCCCTGATCATCCTGACCGGGGCGGTGGTGGAGAACATGCGCAACATCGCCCTGTCCACCACGGTCACCATTTTGATCGAGCCGGACCGGCGGGCCAACGCCAACGGGCTGGTGGGCATGGTGCAGGGGCTGATGTTCATTGTCACCTCGGTGCTTTCCGGCCTCTCGGTGGGGCTGCTCGGGATGGGCGGGACCATCGCCGTCGCGCTGGTGCTCACGGCGGTGGCCTTTGCGCACCTGCTGACGCTGCGCATGCCGGAGGAGGTGCGCGCGGCCGCCACGGATGCGCACGGCGGATTCGACCTGCGCGGCTCGCTCGCCGCCGTGCTGGCCATCACTGGCCTGTTCGCCTTGATCGTGTTCTCCACGTTCAACAACTTCATCGGCGGCGTTTACATGGCGCTGATGGATCCCTACGGTCTGGAGCTGTTCCCCGTGGAGCTGTGGGGGACGTACTTCGCACTCGGCGCCACCGGGTTCATTGTGGGCGGGTGGCTGATCAGCAAATTCGGACTGGGGCGCAATCCGCTGCGCACCATGCTCATCGCGGTGATCGTGATGGGTGCCCTTGGCGCGGTGTTCACGCTGCGGGAGTGGGCCTGGCTGTATATCGCCGGGATCTGGCTGTATCTGGTCCTGGTGCCTTTCGTGGAGGCCGCCGAACAGACGATCATCCAGCAGGTGGTGCCGCTGCAGCGGCAGGGACGGGTGTTCGGTTTCGCCATGGCCTTTGAGTCGGCGGCAGCGCCGATCACCGCGTTCCTGATTGCGCCGATCGCGCAGGTCTGGATCATCCCGTATGCGCGGTCGGCTGAAGGCGCCGCCCAGTTGGCCCCGCTGCTGGGCGAGGGCACGTCCCGCGGCATCGCCCTGGTGTTCCTGGCGGCGGGGATCATCATGATCGTGGCCGCGCTGCTGGCCTTTCTGACCCCGGTCTACCGCCGCGTTTCGGCGTCCTATGCGCGCTCGGCCCAGGTGCCGGAGAAGCCATAGATCGGGAGGCGCCTCGGATCAGCCGTGCGTCTCGTCTTCCACGATCGCCGTGGCGATGCTGTCCGCATCGTCGAGCGCGGCCAGGTAGCGTTCGGCATCCAATGCGGCGGCGCAGCCCGTGCCCGCGGCGGTGATGGCCTGCCGGTAGCGGTGGTCCACCGCGTCGCCGCAGGCAAAAACGCCGCGGATGCTGGTCACGGTGGTGGGCGAGTCCACCTTGATGTAGCCGGCGTCGTCCAGCTCGATCTGGCCCTTGACCAGTTCGGTGCGCGGCAGGTGACCGATCGCCACGAACAGGCCGGCCGCCGGCAGCTCGCGGGTCGCACCGGAGACGGTGTCGGCCAGCGTCACCCCGGTGACCTTGCTGTCGCCGTGGATCGCGGTGATGGTGCTGTTCCACTCGAAGCGGATCTTGGGGTTGTCCTTGGCCCGCTGAGCCATGATCTTGGAGGCACGGAGCGTGTCCCGGCGGACGACGACGGTGACCGATTTTCCGAAGCGCGTCAGGAAGAGCGCTTCCTCCATCGCCGAATCGCCGCCGCCGGCGACGATGATGTCCTGGTCGCGGAAGAAGAACCCGTCGCAGGTGGCGCACCAGGACACCCCGTGGCCGGACAGCCGTTTCTCGTCCGGCAGCCCGAGTTCCTTGTAGGCCGAGCCGGTGGCCAAGATGACCGCCGGCGCCTGGTACTCGTCGCCGCCCAAAGTGGTCACGCTTTTCAGGTGGCCCGAGAGCTCAACGGAGGCAACGTCGTCGTACTCCACAGCTGCGCCGAACTTCTCCGACTGCTTCTGGAGCAGCTCCATCAGCTCCGGCCCTTGGACGCCGTCCGGGAAGCCCGGAAAGTTCTCCACCTCCGTGGTGTTCATCAGCGCGCCGCCGGCGGTGACTGAGCCGGCCAGGACCCGCGGCGCCAGGCCTGCACGGGCGGCGTAGATGGCAGCGGTGTAACCGGCCGGGCCGGAACCGACAATGATGAGCTTCTCGCTGTTCATCCTGAGCTCCTCCAGAGCATGGGCAAGGTCTACTGGGCGTCCGGATGCAGGGCCGGCTGCAGCTCGGACATCAACTGCTGCACGCGGTGCTTGATGTCGTCGCGGACCGCGCGGACCCCGTCCGGGTGCTGGCCGGCGGGGTCGTCCACGTCCCAGTTTTCGTAGCGCCGGCCCGGAACCACCGGACATTCGCTGCCGGAGCCCAGGGTCACCACCATCTGGGCGTTGTTGATGGATTCGACCGTCACTTCCGCCGGCCGCGCCGAGGACAGATCGATGCCCTCTTCCGCCATGGCATCAACCACGGCGGAGTCCAGCCTCGCAGCCGGCCGGGTGCCGGCCGAGCGGGCGTTGAGGGCGCCGTCGGCGAGCTGGGTCAGGTAGGCGGCGGCCATTTGGGAGCGTCCGGCGTCGCGCACGGCCACGAACAGGACAGTGGGGCGGACGGCGCCCGTCGGTTCGGCAGTCATGGCGGCCCTTCGCGTCGATCGGCTCCCGGCCACCGCTGCCGGCGCCGGCTGCTTCCCTTCACTGTGCCAGAAGTTCGGGCAGACCCATAGGGTGCGCCGGAGATAATGGCAGGCATGAGGTACAAAGCCGAGAAGCCCAGCGTCCTGTTCGTCTGCTCCAGCAACAGCGGGAAATCGCCGATGGCCGCCGGCCTGATGGAAGCCGCCGCGGCCGGCACGGTCGACGTCCACTCCTGCGGCACGAAGCCGGGTGAAGCCGTCAACCCGGAGTCCGCCGCCGCCTTGGCGGAACTGGGCATCGACATCTCCAGCCAAGTCCCGACGGCGGTGACCGACGAAGCGCAGCGAAGCGCCGACGTCGTAGTCATCTTGGGCAGCAACGCGCAACTGGAGGAACTCCCCGGCACCCGGTACGAGCGCTGGGAGATTGAGGAACCGAGCCTGCGCGGGATCCACGGCGAGGAGCGGATGCGCCTGGTCCGCGACCAGATCGCCGCCAAGGTGCGCGGCCTGCAGCAGGAACTGACCGGCCGCTAGCCCGTATGCGCGCCGAAGGCGGCGACCGCCACGTCACCGGCCCGCGCCGCCGAACTAGATGCCGGCGCCGGCGTCTTTGTCGGACGTGTTCTCCTGCACGGTACCCTGCAACGCCTCCGGCGACATGTACATGATCTCCCAGACATGGCCGTCCGGATCCGCCATGGCGGCTCCGTACATCCCGGGCATCTCCTCTTCCGCGGGCCGGTAGACGGTGCCGCCGCCGGACTGAGCGTTGGCCAGGAACCGGTCCACTTCCTCGTTCGATTCGGCGCTGAGGGCCACCAATACTTCCTTGGCATCCGAGCCCAGATGCGGGGTGCCGTTGCGGAGGAACTTGCCGAAGAACTCCTCCGTCAACAGCATCACCGCGATGGTGTCGGAAATGGTCATGTAGGAGGCATCCGGGGAGGAGAAGTCCGGATTTTGCGTGTAGCCCAAGCCCTTGTAAAAGTCGGTGGACTTCTTCAGGTCGCTGACGGGGAGGTTGATGAAAACCATGCGGTCCATGGGTGGTCCTTTTCAGAAAGCGGCCGCCGGATCTGTCGGCGGCCGGGTGGTTGCGGACGATGTCCACCTTGACACTCCGGTGCGTTCCCGCCAATGGCTATCGGCGGAGATAGTTGAAGGCGGCACCCGCCGGCGTCACGTCCTTTGCCTGCTGGCGCCGCCGGCCGCACGTCCCTTGTCCGCCGCGACCGGCCGACCTACGGTGGAGGTACCGGCGAGCAGAGGATGCGTGAGATGGCGGAATTGCGGATTGAACAGTGGTGGCTGAAACTGCCGACGGGGCACAAGCAGTGGTTCCGGGAGAACCTGCGCGCCGACGTGGTGGATCCCGATGCGGCCGCGGCGGTCTACGAGGCAGGCGGGCCGGACCTGAAGGAGGCCACGCTCCCGGAGGAGGACTGGGAGTTCATCGAGACCCAGTCGGAGTTCGTTGACTGATAACGACGACGGCGGTCGGCTCCCGGCGGATCGGCCCCGGGGCGGGTAAGTTGGTGTGAATCGGCCCACATGGCCGTTAGACGACGTGCTCGAAGGGGTGGCCCAATGGCCGGAATCATCATCGTAGGAGTAGACGGCAGCGAAACCGCCATGAAGGCGGCGCGCACGGCGGCGAAGCTCGCCGCATCCATGGGCGCCGAGCTCCGCGTGGTTACCGCCCACGAGTCCGATACGACCGAAGTCGTGGAGATCGGCAACGACAAGTGGTTCATCCACGAGTCGGAAAAGGCCGAGAAGGTTGCCCGCGATGTCGCGACGGAGCTGGGCGCGGAAGGGCTGCGGACCAGTTTCACTGCCGTGCTGGGCAAACCCCAGGACGCGCTGGTGGCCGAAGCCGAACGGGTCAACGCCCGCCTGATCGTGGTGGGCAACGTCGGGATGCAGGGGCTGGGCCGGGTGCTCGGCAGCGTGGCCAGCTCGGTCACGCACAAGGCGGCCTGCGACGTCTACATCGCCAAGACCGCGTAGCTGGCGCCGGGCCGTGAACGAACTGCAGGTGTCCGACCGGGCCCAGGTGCCGCCGTTCCAGGTGATGAACATCCTGGACCGGGTGGCGGAGATGCGCGCCGCGGGCCAGGACGTGATTTCGCTGTGTGCCGGCGAGCCCTCGGGCGGAGCGCCGCGGGCGGTGTCGGAGCAGGCCGCCCAGATCCATGCCTCCGGCCAGGCACTGACCTACACCAGCGCGCTGGGCATCCGTGAGCTGCGGACGGCGATCGCCGGGCATTACCGGCGCTGGTACGGGCTGGATGTGTCGGCTGAGGAAGTGGCAGTGACCACCGGGTCGTCCGGCGGGTTCCTGCTGGCTTTCCTATCCGCGTTCAACCCGGGGGACCGGGTGGCGCTGGCACGGCCCGGCTACCCGGCCTACCGGAACATCCTGCGCGCGCTCGGCTGCGAGGTGGTGGAGATCGACTGCGGGCCGGAGGTCCGCTACCAGCCCACGCCGGAGCTGCTGGACGCCGCGGCCGCCGCACATGGACCGCTGTCGGGACTGGTGCTGGCGTCGCCCGCCAACCCCACCGGCACCATGGTGACGCGCAGCGAACTGGCCGCCCTCACCGCCTGGTGCGCCGAGCACGCTGTCCGGCTGGTCAGCGACGAGATCTACCACGGCATCACCTACCCGGCCGATCCCTCGGACCCCGACGCCCGCGGAACCTGCGCCTGGGAACTGGACCGCACCGGCGTCGTCATTTCCTCTTTTTCCAAGTACTGGGGCATGACGGGATGGCGGCTGGGCTGGGCGCTGATGCCCGCCGACCTCGCCCTGGCCATCGAGGCGCTCGCCGGGAACGTGGCGCTGTGCCCGCCGGCGCCGGCCCAGCTGGCAGCGCTGGCGGCGTTCACGGAGGACTCCTACAAGCAGGCCGATGCTGCGGTGGCCGCCTTCGCCCAGGTGCGCGAAGTGCTGCTGCAGAACCTGGACGGGCTGCAGTGGGGAGCGGCGGCACCGGCCGACGGCGCGTTCTATCTGTACGCCGACCTCGGGGACCAGCTGAAAGGCTTCGCGGATTCGGCCGAATACTGCCAGGCGCTGCTGGAGGAAGAGGGCGTGGCACTGGTGCCCGGCGCAGATTTCGACGCCGTCAACGGCACCCGCTCCGTCCGGCTGTCCTTCGCCGCCGGCGCGGAAGCCGTGGCCGCAGCCGTGGAACGGATCATCCGGTTCCAGGCGAACCGCGCCCGGGAGGGCTGATCTCCGGAAGGTCAGGCGGCCCGCTCCCAGGCCTCCACCGGCCCGTCGACCACGGTGAACAGGGGGTGCGGCTCCGGGACGTACGCCGGGTCCGGGCTGTTTCCGGGCGCGTCTGTTCCGCCGGTCAAGACCCGCGCGTGTGCCGGGTCCCGCAGGGCCACCTTGACCAGCAAGTGCTCGAATTCGTAGCGGAGCTGTCCAGTGGTGACCGGTATCGGAGGGGCCAGCGTGCCGGGCGCACATCCCACGACCAGTTCGGGTGTCTGGCGGATCAGGCCGGCATTGAACCCGTAGCCGCGGAACAGCGCCTCGGCTTCCACGCCGCAGAGGTAGGCGCCGATGGCGGCCATGGGGTCCGGGGTGGCACGGAAGCGCTGCAGCTGCGGGTGGTTTCGGTAACCCTTGGTCTCCCCGGCGAGCACCTTCTGGGCCAGCAAAGTCTCCCGCCAGCACGCCACCAAGCCCTTGCCGTCGAGCAACCGGGGATGCAGGCTCCAGATACGCATTAATCCAGAATAGGCACACCCGGCCTGCCGGACGGCCTCCCGGGCGGACCTTTGATCGCGTCCCCGCGGCCGCGCGGAGCGCCATTCGGGGGCGGAGGGAGAACTATATCCCGACTGTGCGACAATGGGTGGCAATGTCTTCGCAGATTTCTTCCCCCCAAAATACTTCCGACCGGCCCCAGGTGCGCCCAGCCGCCGAGGGCTGGGACCAAGCCGTCACCACCGAGGGCCGGCCGCTGCTGCAGTTCAAGTCCCCGCGGGTCAAGCAGCCGCCGATGCATCTGGCGGACATGACGCTGGCCGAGCGGCAGGACAAGATGAAGGAGTTGGGGCTGCCGGCGTTCCGCGCCAAGCAGCTCTCCACGCACTACTTCCAGCACTACACCACCGATCCCGAGCAGATGAGCGACCTGCCTAAGGAACGCCGTGCGGAGTTGGCGGAGACGTTCTTCCCCACCCTGTTGACCGAGGTCAAGCGGCTGAAGACGGACAACGGCGACACGATCAAGTTCCTCTGGCGGCTCTTCGACGGCTCGCTGGTCGAGTCGGTGCTGATGCGCTACCCCGGCCGGATCACGCTCTGCGTTTCCAGCCAGTGCGGCTGCGGCATGAACTGCCCGTTCTGCGCCACGGGTCAGGCCGGCCTGACCCGCAACATGTCCACCGCGGAGATCCTGGACCAGATTGTCCAGGCCAACCGCGTGATCGCCGAGGGCGGCCTGGGCGGCAAGCGCAAGGACGCCGGGCACGACGCCGAGCGCGTCACCAACATCGTCTTCATGGGTATGGGCGAGCCGCTGGCCAACTACAAGCGCGTAATGAACGCCGTGCATCGAATGGTGGACGAGGCGCCCGAGGGCCTGGGCATGAGTGCCCGCGGCATCACCGTCTCCACCGTCGGCCTGGTGCCGGCGATCAAGAAGTTGGCGGATGAGAACCTCCCCTTCACCTTCGCGCTCAGCCTGCATGCGCCGGACGACGAGCTGCGCGACGAGCTGATCCCGGTGAACTCCCGCTGGAAGGTGGACGAGGCCCTCGACGCCGCCTACGGCTACTACCAGCAGACCGGGCGCCGCGTGTCCATCGAATATGCGCTGATCAAGGACATGAACGACCACGCCTGGCGCGCCGACCTGCTGGCCAAGAAGCTGAACAAGCGCGGCCGCGGCTGGGTGCACGTCAACCCGATCCCGCTGAACCCGACGCCGGGCTCCATCTGGACCTCGTCGGATCCGGCTGTCACCCGTGAGTTCGTCAACCGGTTGAACGACGCCGGCATCCCCACCACGCTGCGCGACACCCGCGGCAAGGAGATCGACGGCGCCTGCGGCCAGCTGGCGGCAGCAGAGTAGCCTCTCCCTGCCTACGGTGGTCGACCAAGCGAGCGCTAGCGAGCGCGCGGAGACCCGGGTCCCGCCTCCCTGTTGTCTGTGGGAAAGAGCCCGCCTCCGGCCAGCTTTGACCAGGCCTCCACAGGCTCGGATAACCAGCCCCGTTCCACATCCGACAACGTGGCTCCACGTGCGGGTTCCTGTGGCTGTGATGCTTTCCCTACAGGAAAGGGGAACGGCATGGGCAACCACATTGTGCAGGACGGCAACGGACCTGGAGGCGAGCGGGAACACATCGCCGGGCAGGTAACGCTTCTATCCGATGAGATGACGTGGCCATGGCCTCACGAATGCCTGCTCTGCTACACGCTCCGGATGCTCGAATACGGCTGTACCGGCTTGGTGTGGGCGAAGCGTTACCGCGACCTGACTGCACCGAGAGCCACCATGTTGGAGGAGAGGCTGGCAGCGCGCGGCGGATACTGTGACTGCGAGCTGTTTCTCAGTGCCTATGAGCCCAACGGGGACCTCTGGGACCCGGCAAACTACTGTGAGGAACATCAGCCGGAGCCGATGCCCGATTGCCGCGGTGTGCGCCGCGGCTCCACACAGCCCTGCGGGCTCTGGCGGGAAAAGCGCCGGCCGCCGCGGGGCTTCCGTGGGTTCCGCTGAACCCCTGGCTTGTCCGCGCGGTCTGAGGGACGGTCCGGGATTCGTTACTCGGCGGCGCGGCGGACAGCGTCCAGATGTTGGCTCGGCACGCGGTCCCGGGAGTAAGTGATCTCGGTGTAGCCGTGCGGCGCCGGCTTGCCGTCCTCGCCGAGGTTCACGAACACGATCTTCTCGATGGTCAGGATGGACTGGCGGGTAAACATGTTGCGGACCTCGGCCCGCATGGTCAGCGATGTCCGGCCGAAGTGCGTCGCCGTCAGCCCCATCTCGATCAGGTCTCCCTGCTGCGCAGAGCTGACGAAGTTGATCTCCGACATGTACTTGGTCACCGCCATGCCGTTGCCCAGCTGGACGATGGCGTAGATGGCCGCCTCTTCATCGATCCAGCGCAGCAGGCTGCCGCCGAACAAGGTGCCGTTGGCATTGAGGTCTTCGGGCCGCACCCACTTGCGGGTGTGAAACGTGATGTCGCCGTTCTCCATGGAATCGACAGTAGCCGACCTGCGGGCCGCGGCCCACGCCCGACGGAGCACATCCCCGGAAGCCGTGGGCCGAAGCGGCAGTTACTCGTCGAGTTTTTCGACGTCGTCGGCCTTCGCAGGTACATGTGGGATGGATTCCGTAATCGGCGGCACCCGGGGCGTGAGCACCGAAGCGTAGTCGTGTTCAGTGGAGTAGTTGAGGAAGCCGAGGTGCGCCTCGTACCGGTCGAGCACGTCGTTGATGACCTGTTGCTGGGTCAGGCCCATCAGGTCGTAGCCCTCGGTCCCCGTTTGGGTGAACACTTCCAGGCGGTAGTAGGTGTCGATCTCCCGTGGCATGCTGCGGCCGCCAAACGTCGGCACCGGTGCCTCAACCGCGGCCACTTGGTAGTGGAAGTTGCGGTGGTTTTCCATGTTCACCACCAGGGTGTGCTCGTCGATGCCGGTTTCCTCGTTCGGCGTGGTCGTCAGCTCTGCCTCGTAGCCGAGGCTGGTGAACTCCCTGGCCACGTCCTGCAGGGCCGGCAGCACGGTCCGTTCGGCGAACTGCGCCACCGCCTTGTTCGACGGGTAGGAACGCAGGCGGGCCAGGCGTTGCCGCCAGGTCTTTTCCGGAACCTGTCCGCCGTGCGCAGCGGCCGAACGCCTGCGCCGCACTTGGCCTTCCCGCTCCGCGCGCTCCATCCGAAGTACTTTCGAGAACGAGGCCATCACCAAATAGGCGATGATCGTGACCGGCAGGGCGAAGATCAAAGTGGCATGTTCCATCGTGGTCACGCCGCCGGCCACCAGCATGGCCACCGTGAGGACTGCGGTGACCAGTGCCCAGAAGATGCGCAGCCACTTGGCCCCGTCCATCGCCGGGTCGGGTATCGAGGAGGAGAAGTTGGACATCACCATCGCGCCGGAGTTGGCGCTGGTCAAATAGAACAACAGGCCTGACAGCGTGGCGAGTCCGATCAGGAACGGCGCGCCCGGGAACATCTCCAGCAACGCGTACCACCCGTGCTCGGGGCTGTCGACGGCGAGCCGTGCGAATTCCGTATTCCCGCCGAGCACCTCGCTCATGGCGCTGTTGCCGAAGATCGAGACGATGAAGAAGTCGCAGAGAACAGGGGCGGTGATAGCGGCGATGACGAACTCGCGCAACGTCCGGCCCCGCGAGATCCGCGCCAGGAAGAGCCCGACGAACGGCCCCCACGCCAGCCAGAAGGCCCAGAAGAAGAGCGTCCAGCCGGCCATCCACGAGGATCCGTCCTCTTCGTAGGCCAGCGTCTGCAGGGTGCGCTCCGGCAGCGTAAAGATGAAGCGGCCGATGTTCTCCACCATGGCATTCAGCAGGAAGGACGTCTTGCCCGTGACGAGGATGTAGAGCATCATCGCTCCGGCCGCCCACAGGTTGAGTTCGGAAATCCAGCGGATCCCCTTGTCCACGCCGGAGGTACAGGCGGCAACCGTCATCACGACGGCCACCAGCACGAGGGCGATCTGCAGGGCCAGCCCCTCCGGCAGGCCGAACAGCCAACTGAAGCCGACGTTGAGCAGGACAACGCCGATGCCCATCGAGGTGGCCACCCCGAAGACCGTGCCCACCAAGGCGAAGATGTCGATCACGTCGCCGGTTGCCCCGCGCACCCGCTTGCCCAGCAGCGGGTAGAGGGCTGCCCGGATGGAGAGTGGCATTCCCCAGCGGTAGGCGAAGTAGCCCATCGCCATGCCCAGCAGCGCGTACATTGACCAGCCGGCCACGCCGTAGTGGAACATGGTCCAAACCACCGCGTCCTGGGCGGCTTCCGCGGATTCCGGGGTGGCGGTGGGCGGAGAGATGTATTGCGTGATGGGGCCGGTCACGGAGTAGAAAAGCATGTCGATGCCCACGCCCGCAGCAAAAAGCATGGCGACCCAGGTGAACAGGTTGTACTGGGGGCGTGAATGATCCGGGCCCAGCCGGACGCTGCCCTCCTTTGAGAAGGCCACCCACAGGACGAAGAGGATGACCAACGTGACGGTCACAACGTAGAACCAGCCAAGGTTGGTGGAAATCCAGGTGACCGCCGTGAGCATGACTCCGGCCGCGTTGTCCGGGGCAGCCATCGCCCAGATGGAGAACGCCAGCACGATCGCGGAGGAAATGATGAACACGCGCCAGTTGACCCGCGGGCCGAGATGCTCGGCAAGCTCGGTGGGCCCCTTGCTCAGCTCGGTGCTGGAAATCGGCGGACGCTTGGCTTCAACCTCGGCGTCCACGGGTTTGCGCCGTTCAACCGCGCCGAAGCGGCTGCGTTCAACCAGCGGCTTCGGGGTCTCATTCTCCGGTGTGGATGCGTCTTCGGCCTTGGCCATAACGATCTCCTTCTATCACGGGGCTGGACGCACCGCCCCGTAAGAGGCACGGTACTCGGACCTTGGCCGACGCTCCAGAGGTGCTGGAGCAAGGGTGCCTGGCGGTGCTCATTCAGCAAACTCAGGTCTGCTCATCGACCTGCGCCGCAGGCGGCTTGGCGTCTTCTCATCGCTGTCTGCCGATGCCGACGGGCGGTCCGCTGCAGGCAGCGCGCACAAAAAAGAATCCCGACCCGGTGACCCGGGCCGGGATTCTTAGTGGAGTTGCGGGGGTAGGATTTGAACCTACGACCTCCGGGTTATGAGCCCGGCGAGCTACCGAACTGCTCCACCCCGCGGCGTATTAATGACTGTAGACCCCCAAGTGACCAAACGACGAATTTGGTGAGGCGCGTCACCGCGAGCGTCCAAAACCTCTGTCCTCAAAGCACGACGGCGGCCGGGCGCCTTCCCCGCGGAAGGTGCGCAGCCGCCGTCGTCGGCAGAGCCTGTGGAGGACTAGTTGAGGTGGTCCACCAGCTTGCCGGCGATGCCGTTGTAGTTGCCCGGGGTCAGCGCCAGCAGCCGCGCTTCGGCGTCGGGGGAGAGTCCCAAACCGGAGACAAACTCCTTCATCCGCTCGGCGTCCACTCGGTGGCCGCGGGTGAGCTCCTTGAGCCGCTCGTACGGGTTCTCCATGCCTTCCATGCCCGCGATGGCCTCGGCGCGCATGACCATCTGGATGGCCTCGCCGAGCACCTCCCAGTTCTGGTCCAGGTCGGCGGCCAGCACGTCCGCCGGCACGCTGAGCCGGTCCAGGCCCTTGGCCACGTTGGAGATGGCCAGCAGCGAGTGCCCGAAGGCCACGCCGATGTTGCGCTGCGACGACGAGTCCGTCAGGTCGCGCTGCCAGCGGGAGGTGACCAGGGTGGCGGCCAGCGTGTCCAGCAGCCCGTTGGAGATCTCCAGGTTGGCTTCGGCATTCTCGAAGCGGATCGGGTTCACCTTGTGCGGCATGGTGGACGAGCCGGTGGCGCCTTCCACGGGGATCTGCGCGAAGTAGCCGATGGAGATGTAGCTCCAGATGTCGGTGCAGGCGTTGTGCAGAATCCGGTTGAAGCGGGCCATGTCCGCGTACAGCTCGGCTTGCCAGTCGTGCGATTCGATCTGCGTGGTCAGCGGGTTCCAGGTCAGCCCGAGGCCCTCGATGAAGGACCTGGACACGGCCTGCCAGTCGGCCGACGGCACCGAGGCGTAGTGCGCCGCGTAGGTGCCGGTGGCGCCGTTGATCTTCCCCAGGTATTCGGTCTGGGCGATCCGGTCCAACTGGCGGTTCAGGCGGTGCGCGATGACCGCCATCTCCTTGCCCAAGGTGGTGGGGGTGGCGGGCTGTCCGTGGGTGCGCGAGAGCATCGGCACGTCGCGGTGCTCGCGCGCCATCTCCGCGAACTGCTCGACCAGGGCGCGCGCGGCGGGCAGCCAGACCTGCTCCACGGCTCCCTTGACGCCCACCGCGTAGGACAGGTTGTTGATGTCCTCGGAGGTGCAGCCGAAGTGCACCATCGCGGTGAGGTGCTCGATGCCGATCCCGCCGAGCCGGCGGCCGATGAAGTACTCCACGGCCTTCACGTCGTGGACGGTGACGGCTTCGATCTCGGCCAGTTCGCGCACGGCATTGCCGTCGAAGTCGGTGACGATCTTGCGCAGCGCAGCCTGCTGGTCCTCGGTCAGCGGACCCGCGCCGGGCAGGACGGACTGGCTGGTCAGGTGGATCAGCCATTCCACCTCCACGTGGACGCGGTCGCGGTTCAGCGCCGCTTCGGAGAGGTAGTCCACCAGCGGCGCGACCGCGTGGTGGTACCGCCCGTCCAGCGGACCAAGCGCGATAGCGGGGGTGACTTCTGCCAAGGGGACGCGGGGAGTTTCAGCCATGGCCCTTATTCTTCCATGTTCAACGCCGCCGTTTCCTGCGTGACTTCGCCTCCACAGCGGTGCTCCGTCAGGCGCCGTGCACATCGCCGGATCCCCTCGGCCGCCGAGGAAGGCGCCGGGCCTAGCGTCGATGGCGGAGGCGCAAAGGAGGTCTGGGTGATGTTCTGGCAAACAACGACGGCGGAGGCCGGATGGGGCGGGCCGCCGGACCCGGGATGGGGGCCGGCTCCCGGACGGCTCCTTTCCTGCGAGCAGGAACTGCTGGGGGTGCGCGCGGATCTGGCGGCCGCCGCTCAGGCGTGGGTCTCGCCGGCCGGCAAGGCCTTCAGGGAGCGGCTGTACGAGCACCGCCGCCGGATGGCCGAGGCGGCCGAACTGCTCAGGGTCTCGGCGGCCGCGCTCAGTGCCGCAGATGGGGCGGTCAGCGCTGCAAGGGCGTCGGCCGCAGCCCTGTATGGCCGCCGGCTGTGACATCCGGCCCGCAGACCTCGTGGTGAGGATGCCCGGTGGCTGAGGCAGGCTGGCTGCCCGGGGGAGCGCGGTGGTGGGACGGCGGGGCCGGCTACCGCAGCTATGACGGCTACCGGGTGGCCGGCGGGATCGGCGGTATTGCGTTCGAATGGCAGGAGCTGGCGTCGGCCGCGACCGGACTCGAAGCTGCCGCTGCAACCATCGGCCACCTGTGGCAGCAGGTGCTACGAGTACAGCTGCTGCTGGCCGACCCGCGCTGGTCAGTGCTGCCGGAACGAGTGGCGGCCGAGGCGGCGGTGAACGCGGCCGCGGGATCGCTGGCCGCCCTCGCCGACGACTGCGGTGCCTTGGCGGCAAAGGTGCGGCTGGCACACGGCACCTACCGGGCCGCGGAGCAGGCTGCCTCCAGCGGGCTGCAGGCCGTAGATGCGGCGACCTGGTGGTTCACGGTTCCCGCCGGCATGGCCGCCAACGAGGGCCGGCCCACGCTGGCCGGAGGCGAGCGGCTGCTGAACCAGGTGCCGGCCGCGCTCGCCGGGGCGATCGGCGGACCGGCGGCGGGCGTGCTGCTGCGGGACGGCCGGCACGGCGGCCTGTGGAACGAGCCCGTGAGCCGGCAGATCGCGGTACTGCTGGGCTCGGCGGCGCACCGCGCCGGCCTGCTCCACGGTTCCCGGATCGAGATTGAGCGCGTGGACGCGGCGGCCGGAGAAGTCGAACCCGCACCGGCCTCGCTGGCGGCGCTGCTGGAACGGACCGCCATCGCCGCCGAAGCCGGTGGCGGGACGGTGGAGGTCCTTGAGGTGGAGTCCGGCGGGCAGAAGCGATGGGTGGTAGCACTTCCGGGCACCCAGGCCGCGGGCACGACCCAACCGACGGTGAATCCCTTCGACGAGTCAGGTATCGCCGAAGCGTTCGCCGACGGCAGCCCGTTTGTTGCGGACGCAGTGTCGCGGGCCCTCCGCGAGGCGGGCGCGGACGCCGACGAGCTGGTGGTGCTGACCGGCTACAGCCAGGGCGGCATCCACGCCATGAACCTCGCCGCGGACCCGGCTTTCCTGGCGGAGCACAACGTGGGATTCCTGCTGACGGCCGGATCGCCGGTCGCCGGCATCGCGGCCGGCCCCGGCGTCCGCAGTGTCCACCTGGAACACGTCCAGGACTGGGTTCCGGGCGCGGACGCCAGTCCCAATCCGGACCGGCGCGAGCAGGTCACCGTGACGCTGACCGACCCCTTGGCCACTCCTGCGGGCGCGGGCGTCGGGCTGGGGCCGGGCCACGACCTGCAGAACTACCTGCAGGGTGCCCGCGAGATGGATGCGAGTCCGGATCCTTCCGTGCAGGATGCGGCAGCGTACCTTGGTGCGGCGCTCGCCGGCGGCGTCGCCCGGCAGCATCTGTTTACGCTGCGCCGCTCCCAGCCGGACGGTGGACGACCGCCCCGGACTGGTTCACCGGTAGGCCGCACGGCACATCCGCGGGCCGGCTCCGGTGGGCTCCGGAAGGCGCGGCCCTGACTCAGCGGCTGCGGGTCAAGGTGCCGGCCACCAGCGACACCACGCTGATGATCAGCGAGCCGAGGATCGCGGTCCAGAAGAACGAATCGACGACGAACTCCACCGGGGTGAAGCTGGACAGCCAAGCGGTCAGCACCAGCATCAGCGCGTTGATCACAATGGTGAACAGGCCCAGGGTCAGGATCGTCACGGGAATCGAGAGGAAGGAAACGATCGGGCGGAGGATGGCGTTGACCAAGCCAAAGATCAGCCCGATGAACAGGTAACCCAGAACCGTGCCGAGCGTTTGATTGCCGACCGCGTCGGCCGCGGCGGATCCGTGGATGTCCATGCCGGGCAGGATCCAGTTGGCCACCCAGAGTGCCAGTGCATTGATGATGACCCGCACAATGAACTTTCCCATGCGCTTATGCTGCCACACCCCCGCCGTCGCCACGCTGACCGAACTGTGCCGCGGCCCACGTATCCTTAAAGGCATGATTTCTCCTGAGAACCCCATCAAGGAAGCTGCGGTTCAGGCAGCAGGAACGTCGGCCGGGATACACCCGCGTCCGGTCCTCGACAGGCTGCCTAAGTATGCTGCCGGCAAACCGCCGACGGCGATCGAGGGACTGCAGTCCTACAAATTGTCCTCCAACGAAAACCCCTTGCCGCCGCTGCCTGCCGTGCTGGAAGCCGTGAACGCACAGACGGACATCATGCGCTACCCGGACCCGCTGTGCACCGCGCTGCGGACCGAACTGGGCCGCTTCCTGGACGTCCCGGCCGACGACATTGTCACCGGCGCGGGAAGCCTGGGCGCCCTGGTGCAGATCCTGCAGACGTTTGCCGGACAGCACGAGGACGGCAGCGAAGACGAAGTCGTCTATCCCTGGCGGTCGTTCGAGGCCTACCCGATCATGGTGGGACTCTCCGGCGCCCGGAGCGTGCAGATCCCCAACAGAACCGACGGTACGCATGACCTCGAAGCCATGCTGGACGCCGTGACCGAGCGGACCAAGGTCATTCTGCTGTGCACGCCGAACAACCCGACGGGCCCGGCCCTGAAGGCAGCGGACGTGGAAAACTTTGTCCGCTCCGTCCGGGACGACATCATTGTGGTCATCGACGAGGCCTACACGGAGTTCGTCCGCGACCCGGAGGTGGTCGACGGTGTCGAGATGTATCGGAAGTACCCGAATGTGGTGGTGCTGCGTACCTTCTCCAAGGCGCACGGCCTGGCCGGCCTGCGCGTGGGCTATTCGATCTCGCAGCCGCAGATCACCCAGCACCTGCGCGTGGCGGCGACGCCGTTTGCGGTCTCCAGCCTGGCCGAGCATGCGGCCATCACATCGCTGCGCCACTACGACGAAGTTGTAGAAAGGGTACAAAGCCTGGTCGACGAACGCGACCGTGTGGTAGCCGGACTCGCCCTGCTGGGTTGGAAGATTCCGCAGACCCAGGGCAACTTCGTGTGGCTGCCCCTCGGCGAACGGGCGCAGGAGTTTGCCGAACTGGCTGGTCAGCATGCGCTGTCCGTCAGGGCCTTCGCCGGCGACGGCGTCCGGGTCAGTATCGGCGAGGTCGAGGCCAACACCCGTTTCCTGACGCTCTGTGAGAACTATACAAACGGCCCCGGCGTTTCCTGACGGTAATAGCACGGGTCCCCGGGGCCGCTGCCGTTAGGCTAGGACGAGACAAACGACCGATATATGCCGGGTCTGGAATGCATTCCCGACCCGGCATATATGAACAGCGAAGATCGCCGGATGCCCGGCGGATCGGCGAGGAGTTCATATGGGCGCTGAGCACTTGCCCGCCTCGGAATTCGATATCGAAGAACTCGAGCAGTCCTTAGTGACCAGCGACCCCGCTGCCGCGCCACCGCTGGTGCAGTTGATGGCGCCCGACGGCAGCGTCCGCGAGGATGCCAAGTACGGCCAGTATGCAGCCCACCTGGACGGCGATGCGCTCCGTGCCCTGTACCGGGACATGGCCCTGGTCCGCCGGTTCGACCAGGAGGCCACCGCTTTGCAGCGGCAGGGCCAGCTGCTCTTGTGGCCGCCCCTGCTCGGGCAGGAAGCGGCTCAAATCGGCTCGGGCAGCGCGCTGAAACCTCAGGACTATGTGTTCCCGACCTACCGCGAGCACGGCGTCGCGCTCACCCGCGGGCTGGAACTGTCCAAGGTGCTGCGGCTCTTCCGCGGCGTCAGCAACGGTGGTTGGGACCCGCGGGAAAGCAACTTCCACCTCTACACACTGGTGCTGGCCGCCCAATCGCTGCATGCGGTCGGCTACGCCATGGGCGTCCAGCGCGACGGCGACGATGCCGTGACGGTCGCCTACTTCGGCGACGGGGCCAGCTCGGAAGGCGATGTCCACGAGTCGATGGTGTTTGCCGCCTCCAACCAGTCGCCGGTGATCTTTTTCTGCCAGAACAACCACTGGGCCATCTCCGTTCCCTCGGAGGTCCAGTCGCGGATACCGCTGTCCAACCGTGCCACCGGCTACGGCTTCCCCGGCATCCGGGTGGACGGCAATGACGTGGTCGCCGTCCACGCGGTGACGCGTTGGGCGCTGGAGCGGGCGCGTTCGGGCAAGGGCCCGGTGCTGATCGAGGCGTTTACCTACCGGATGAGCGCCCACACCACCGCGGACGATCCGACCAAATACCGCGAGGCCGCCGAAGAAGAGCAGTGGCGCGAACGCGATCCGCTGCTGCGGTTGGAACGGTATCTGCGCAGCACCAACACCGCCGGCCAGGACTTCTTCGACCAAGTCGACGTGGAGGCAGACAAGCTCGCGGCAAGCACGCGTGCCGATGTGCTGGCGATGGAGGCGCCGGACTTCGAGGACCACTTCGCCAACGTGTACGGAGATCCGCACCCCTTGGTCCAAGAGGAGCTGGAGTGGCACCGGCAGTACCAGGCCGGCTTCGCCGAGGACAACGCTGGACAGGCTGAAGGGGAGGCACGCTGATGGCCACCATGACCATTGCCAAGGCGATTACCAGTGGCCTCCGCGCCGTCCTGGCCGACGACCCGAAGACGCTGATTATGGGCGAGGACATCGGCAAGCTCGGCGGTGTCTACCGGGTCACCGAAGGGCTGCAGGCCGAATTCGGTGCCGACCGGGTGGTCGACACCCCGCTGGCCGAGTCGGGCATCCTCGGCACCGCGATCGGGTTGTGCTTCCGCGGCTACCGGCCCATCTGCGAGATCCAGTTCGACGGGTTTGTCTTCCCGGCGTTCAACCAGATCACCACGCAGCTGGCCAAGATCCGCTCCCGCAGCTCCGGCATGCTGTCCGCCCCGGTCGTCATCCGCATTCCCTACGGCGGCGGCATCGGGTCCATCGAGCACCATTCGGAATCCCCGGAAGCGCTCTTCGCGCATACCCCCGGACTGCGCATCATCACCCCTTCCAACGCGCACGACGCCTACTGGATGACCCAGCAGGCCGTGGCCAGCGAGGACCCGGTGATCATCTTCGAGCCCAAACGCCGCTACTGGCTCAAGGGCGAGGTGGACACCGAGTCGGCCGGCCGCGATGCCTTCAGCGCGCAGGTGGTCCGGGAGGGGACAGACGCCACCATTGTGGCCTACGGCCCGCTGGTGCCGGTGGCCCTGGCCGCGGCAATGGCGGCCGAAGAGGACGGCAACAGCGTCGAGGTGATCGACCTGCGCTCCATCTCGCCGATCGATTTCGACACCGTCACGGCATCGGTCGAGAAGACCGGCCGGCTGATCGTCACACACGAGGCCCCGACCTTCGGCGGCATCGGCGGCGAAATCGCCGCACGGGTGGGCGAACGCGCCTTCCTGAGCCTGGAAGCCCCGGTGCTGCGCGTCGGCGGCTTCCACATGCCCTACCCACTGGCCAAGGTGGAGGAACAGTACCTGCCGGACATCGACCGCCTGCTCGAGGCCCTCGACCGTTCGCTCGCCTACTGATATCGGAGATTTAATGTCGAACACGCAGATTTTCAACCTCCCCGACGTCGGCGAGGGACTGGTCGAAGCCGAGATCGTGTCTTGGAAGGTCAAGGCCGGAGATACCGTCGCGGTGAACGACGTCATCGTCGAGATCGAGACCGCCAAGTCGCTGGTCGAGCTGCCCAGCCCGTACGCCGGCGTGGTCTCGGAACTGCTGGTGCCGGAGGGCAAGACCGTGGAGGTCGGCACGCCGATCATCGCCGTGGCCCCCGAAGGCGTTCAACCCGTCACCGCAACGCCGCAGCCCACCGCCGGAGCGTCCGCCGCCGCGCAGGCGCCGGAGCAGCCGGTGCCGGATGTGACGTCAGAGGCTGGCCCGTTGGTCGGTTCCGGCCCCAAAGCCGACCCAATCCGGCGCCGGCTGCGGCGCGGCAGCGCCGCGTCAACTGCCGGAACAACGAGGACGGCGGGGCGCGGCTCCGCGGTTCCGTCCGGCAAGGCGACCCCGCCAGCCGTCCCCCTGCACTTGCCCGAACCGCACGGCCAAGCACAGCACGTGCCCCCGGTCCCCACCGACGACGACGCGGCCGTCCCCGGTTCGGCGCCGGTTGCCGCCGGACACCGGGGCGAAGCGGTCCAGGCGGCGGTCTCCCGGCTGCTGACGCGGGTGCTGGCCAAGCCTCCGGTCCGCAAGGCCGCCAAGGATCTGGGCATCAATCTGGCCGACATCACCCCCACCGGCAAGGGCGGCGAGGTGACCAAGCAGGACCTGCTCAGCTACCAAGCCCAGCGCGAGGCGGAGCAAGCGGCCGCCCCCACCTTCTGGACGCCGCGGAAGGGCCTCCTGGACAACCGGATCGAACGCATCCCGGTCAAGGGCGTGCGCAAGGCCACCGCCAAGGCGATGGTCGAGTCCGCCTTCAGCGCCCCGCACGTGAGCATCTTCGTGGACGTGGACGCCTCGCGGACCATGGAGTTTGTACAGCGGCTGAAGAAGTCCCGCGACTTCGAAGGCGTGAAGGTGTCCCCGCTGCTTATCCTGGCCAAGGCAGTCATCTGGGCGGCCGCCCGCAACCCCAGCGTCAACGCCAGCTGGGTGGAGACCGAGTCCGGCGACGAGATCCACGTCAAGCACTTCATGAACCTGGGCATTGCCGCCGCCACCCCGCGCGGCCTGCTGGTGCCGAACATCAAGGACGCGCAGAACCTCTCGCTCAAGGAACTCGCGGTCGCCCTCAACGAACTGGCCACCACGGCCCGCGCAGGCAAGACCAAGCCCGCGGACATGCAGCACGGCACCCTGTCCATCACCAATATCGGTGCCCTCGGCATCGATATCGGCACGCCGATCATCAACCCGGGCGAAGTCGCGATCGTCGCCTTCGGCACCATCCGGCAGAAGCCCTGGGTGGTCTCCGGCGAAGTCATCCCGCGCTGGATCACCACGCTGGGCGGATCGTTCGACCACCGCGTGGTGGACGGCGACCTCTCTGCCCGGTTCATGGCCGACGTCGCCGCCATTATGGAAGAACCGGCGCTGCTGCTCGACTGACGCCGGCGGCGCGGCGGCGAGGTGTTTGGCCGCGGCACATTGATGCCCGCCCGCGCCCTGCTTGCTAGGATCGCCGTGTGGCGAGGAGGAGCCCATCACGTGACCAATCCAGCAGGCAATGCCCAGGCGAGCACCGCCGTCGAACCCACCGTGACGCCCACCGCCGACCTGTACGACGAACGCGGTGACGAGCTCGCGTCGGTGGCGCTCCAGTTCGGCAACTTCGGGGGCCGGGACGCCTTCAGCGGAGCGGCCCGGACCATCAAGTGTTTCCAAGACAACGGGCTGGTGAAGTCCGTGCTCAACTCCCCGGGGGACGGCGCGGTGCTGGTGGTGGACGGCGGCGGGTCCCTGGAGACGGCCCTGATGGGGGACATGATCGCTGCCGCCGCGGTAGCCAACGGCTGGTCCGGCGTGATCATCAACGGAGCGGTCCGGGACCGGGCTGCCCTCGCGAAGCTGCCACTCGGCGTCAAGGCGCTCGGCAGCAACCCGCGCAAAAGCGCCAAAGAGAGCAGCGGCAAAGCGGACGTACCCGTCGAGATCGGGGGAGTGCTGTTCCGGCCGGGCGCCACGGTCCACGCCGACCTGGACGGCATCCTGGTGGACGCCTGACCGGGACGGTATGCGTGCTAATGTCCGTGAAATGGAACTGCGCCTTGAGGTCGTCCAAGTTCCGGTCTCGGATGTAGACCGGGCAAAAGAGTTCTACACCGAGCAGATGGGCTTCGCACTCGACCACGATGTGGAACACATCCCGGGCATGCGGGTTGTCCAGCTCACGCCGCCCGGATCCTCGGCGTCCATCGTCATCGGCACCGGAATGACCAGCATGCAACCCGGCAGCCTGGAAGGACTGCAGCTTGTTGTGCCCGACATGGAATCAACGAGGTCCGAGCTTCTGCGGCGCGGCGCAGACATCAGCGAACCGCACGACCTCGGCGGGTTCCTCTTCGCCTATTTCGGCGATCCTGACGGGAACCGCTGGGTCATCCAGGAAATCCGCCCGGATGGTGCAGCCTCCAGCGCTTCCTGAGGCGTCGTCCTGACCTCGCAGGGGAAGACGCGGGAGCGAACGGCCTGTGAAAGACTGGGCGCATGAGTAACAACAGGCCCTCGGGTCAGCGCCGCAATGACTCAGGGGTGCCCAGGATCGACTGGAAGGGCACGCTGTGGGCCATGGCTGCCGTCTTCCTGCTCAGCTATGTGATGATCTGGCTGGTGCCCGGCCTGCACCCAATCCTGCGCATCATCATCGTGATCGGGCTGTATTTCGCCGGACGCTACGCGTACTACCGCTACATCAAGAACCGCCGCCGGCCATAGCCTTCTCAAGGACCGGGGCAAGCCTTCGTACGCCCTCGCGGATGGCCTCCTCGGGCACGGCGCTGAAGGCCAGCCGGAGCTGATTCGACGGCTCGTCAGAGGGGCTGAACGCGGCGCCGGGGATGAAGACCACTCCGGCATCGATCGCGTCGTAGAGCAGCGGGTAGGTGTCCACGCCCTCCGGCAGGGTCACCCAGACAAAGAAGCCGCCCTCGGGCTCGGTCCAACTGGCCCCGGCCGGCATGAACTCCTTCAGGGCGGCCAGCATGGCGGCGCACCGCTCGGCGTACAGCTGCCGGTAGGTATCGATCTGGCCCAGCCAGTCATGTTCGGCTAGGTACATGGTGATGAGCATCTGGTTCAGCGTGGGCGGGCACAGGGTGACCGCCTCGTTGGCCAGGTAGAAACTCCGCTGCAAGTGGTCGGGCAGCAGCGCCCAGCCGATCCGCAGGCCCGGCGCCAGGATCTTGGAGAACGAGCCCAAATAAATCACGTCGTCGGGATTGTCCGCGCGCAGCGGCCGCAGCGGATGGCCGTCGAAGCGCAGCAGCCCGTAGGGATTGTCTTCGAGGACCAGAATGCCTGCCTCGCGGCAAATTTCGACGACGTGCTGCCGGCGCTCGGCAGCGAGCGTGATGCCGGAGGGGTTGTTGAAACTGGGAATGGTGTAGAGGAACTTGATGCTGCGGCCTTCGCCCTGCAGTTCCTCGATGCGGCGCTGGAGCTCGGACGGGATGAGGCCGTGCTCGTCCATGGCGACCGGTTCCACCTGGACCTCATAGGCCTCGAAAGTGTTGAGCGCACCCACGTACGTCGGATTCTCGCAGAGCACCACGTCACCGGGATTGCAGAAGACTTTGGCGGCCACATCCTGGGCGGACTGGGATCCGGCCGTGATCACCACATTCGCCGGATCTGCCCCCGCGATGCCTTCGTGCTCCATCACGGCGCAGATCGCGCGGCGCAGCTCTTCGGTGCCCTGTCCGCCGCCGTACTGGAGGGCGGCCATCCCATGCTCGGCGATTAACCGCTGGGCCATGCCGGCGATCTTCTCCAGCGGCAGGGACTGCAGGTAAGGGTTGCCGCCTGCCAACGAGACCAAGCCGGGCCGCATCGAGACGTCAAAGACGTCGCGGACGGCCGATTGCTTAATGTTGGCCGCCCGCTGCGAGAAGAGATGTTGGTGCCGGTGCGCCGCCGTCGCGCGTTCCAGCGCCACTTCCGTTTCGGCCGGCAGGGCGAGGTCTGCATCCTGTGAAGTCACTCACACAGGATAACGCGACATGTTACGGAACAGGAAACAGAAGTTTTCTATTAGTGCTGCTACGGCTCAGAGCCAGCCGGCGTCCCGGGCCCTCAGTGCGGCCTGGAAACGGCTGTCCGCGCCAAGCTGGTCCAGCATCCAGGCGATGTGCCGCCTGCAGGTGCGGACGCTGATGTCCAGTCTCCGGGCAATGACCTCATCGGAGTAACCGGCTGCCATGGCATTGAGGATGGAATGCTGGATGCCGTTAAGGGCGGACGCGTCGCCGTCCTGCCCGTCGAGCACGTAGGGATCCGCCAGTTCCCAGGCGACATGAAACAGGTTGATGAAGACCTGGATGAGGTTGAAGTCGCGAACCACCAGGGCGCCGCGGTCTTCCGGGTGCAGTTGGCGTCCGATCAGGGCCAGGTTGCGGTCGAAGATCATGATCTTCAGCGGCACGTAGGGCAGTGTGCGGTACTCGCCGCCGGCCGGGGAGATGGCGGCGACCGCCTTGCGCGTGGGCACATGGTCCAAGGTGCTGGCGTGGCTGATATTTTTGCGGACCACCCCGCGTTTGAGCAGTTCGAGGTCCTTCTGGATGCCCTCTTCATGGACATCGGCCGAGGAGCCGGAGCCGGGCTGGCTGATGAGCACCTGCTCGGCGACATCGCGGCCATAGTCCACCAGCAGTTTGCGGATCACGCCTGGGTCTTCGAGGACCTCTACGGAGGAATCGAGCGAGACGCGCTTACGGGCCGCCAGATACGTGGGAACCAGGGCAGCCATATCGGCGCGGTGTCCGCTGATCTTGGTGCGCAGGTCGATCAGCAGCCGTTCGTCGGAGTCCACCAACTGCGACAGCGCGACGTCGGGGGAGATGGCAACGTAGGACTCCACGTCCGGTGCCGGCTGCTGTAGCAACTGCCGGCTGACCAGCTCCCCGATGGCAATATTGAGGTCGCGGATGGTGTACCCAAGGGCCGTGGATGCGGTCTCCTTGGTCCAGCCGGGATGAGCCACAGCGAATTCATAGACCTCGAATGCTGTCCCGCTCAGCATGGGGCGCTCCTCCGGTTGATCCGTTTATGTATCACGCAGGGCTTGCCGTTTCAGCCGCCGATTGGCGGCCCTTTGGCCAGTCTAGGGCACTTCTTGGGCCGATCTTGCGCCGCCCGATGGCTGCTACTTGCTGCCATGGCCACATTATGCCACCCGCTTTCGGTGTTTGTCCGGCGAACCGTCTAACCCCTTGATTTCTGCGGTTTCTCGCGGAGAAGCGCGCCCTCCACGCCGTGTCCGGAAGCTGTCAGTGCAAGCCTCGAGGCACGATCAGGGCATGGCCGGATGTTGCAAGTGGATTGGCTGGACAGGCGGAGCAGTAGCACGGAACTCTTGGAGTTGTCGGGCCGAACAGTTCGGCTGGATTAGCCACCGTACGAACCGAAGCCATGTGAAGGGAATGACATGTTCAAGAAGATCGCAAGCATCGCGGCAGGGCTGCTGGTTGCATTGGGGGCGGTCTCCGCTGCCACCCCTGCAGCAGCCGCCGATCTAGGTCCGGTTCCGCAGTCCGTAAAGTCAGTCAACGTCTCCACTTCCGCCCTTATCTGGGACTGGTAAAAAGCCGCCCCATCTCATCGGCACTGTGCTGAATCCGTAACCAGGATGACGACGACTATCCCTCCCCAAACCACCAGAACATCGAACCAGGAGAAGCGCATGAGCCAGCTGACAGCCATCCGCCCGACAAGTTCGGTGAACGTCAAACCGTACTGGTGGGTTCTGTCTATTTACACGGGTAGGCAGGACGTAGTCGACGCCGTCATAGGAGAACTGGTTACGCCGCTGGTCGCCCACGCTCGCCGCGAAGGCGTGGGCCGCTGGTACTTCAGCAACAGTGCCGACCAGATGGGGCCTCACTTAAAGGTCCGGTTTCTGGGCCGCCGCCCAATCCTCGATAGCCTCCAAAGGTTTGAGCTGGCGGCCCGGGACCGGGTCCTCGATATCCTCCCCGACGTGACGACCCAGGAGAACTTCGTCCTGCCTTCCGGCAGCGAGGACTTCATCCAGACTTCCCCCGGCGACGCAGTTGTCCCCGTTCCGGAAGCCGACCTGGATCGCTTCGGCGGACCGGACGGGTTGGAACTGGCCGAGGAGGTGTTCGAACTCTCCTCCGAGCTGGCCATGTGGGCCACGCAGCGCTTCAGTAAGACGCAAGGCCGTTCAGCGCTGGCCTCGTTGCTCCTCTGCGATGCCGCCTGGGCCATGATGTACGGGCCGAAAGCGCAGCAATGGCCGGACCGCAGTCGGCTTTCCTGGGAGTACTGCTGGGACAACCACCTGCGGGTATCCACGGCCGAGTTGGGCCGCTCGGCACCGAAGGCACGGCACAGTCTCACCGCCGGGTTGGTCGCCCGCACAGCACCCATGCACCGGTTGATGGCGGCCACCGCGGACGAGAGCAGCGTACAGAACTGGCGTCGTCGCTGGATCAGGACCCTTGACTCGTATCTCTACCGGGCTGATCGGGCCCGCGTGAGCCGCAGTGCCCAGCAACTGACGTTCTGCCAGGCCCACCTGTTGATGAACCGGCTGGGCTTTACTACCTGGGAGGAAGCCACACTGGGCGTCTATGCCAGAGCATGGTCGCCTGAGGTCGAATCCTCACTGTTGGAAAAGAGGACAAAATGAGCCCGTTCGGTTTCTCGTCGATCGGACCCGAATCCAGGGTGCCGGAAGTCCCGAACGAAAGAACATCATCTGATTTGGACCAGATCGGCGTACTGGGTGCGCACGGTCAGGATGACGATCTCTGGAACCTCACCGGCAGCAATTACTTGCGTGACGCCGCGTGGGCGGACCAAGCCTGGCAGTAAGAGAAAAACCCGCCGGCATTCCGCCGGCCACCAAGCCATCCTCCCCCAAGAGGATCAGGCCGGAGCCTCCCCCCAATGCTCCGGCCTGATCCTTATTTTTGTCAGACCCTACTTTTGTGGGGCTTCAGGACTGGGCTCATTCCAAGAGAGCCGCCGGTCCTGCCCCAGGATGGATACGGTCAGCGGCTTTCGGTGGTCGATGTCCGGCGGGACGTCGAAAACGTGCGTCATGGGCGCGAGATCGTCCGTGCAGACCTCTGAGCGTGGATCGTCATAAGTATCGACGGCGTCGATAGCGACGTGGTTCGGCGACAAGACCGTACTGCCGGTACTGACCACCGGGCACGACGATGACCCATAGGTGACGACGGCGAATTCGATGCCGCCCTCGAGGAGAACCACCTGGATGGCGGATTCGGGATCTGCTAGCGGGCCGGGCTCCTGGAGCTCGGAGGCCGACCCCGGCGGCGTTCCGCTGTACATATGCTTGCCCGGCTCAGGAAGCGGACCGTGAGGCCCGCTGCATCCGCCGAGAAGCAGGGCAACGGCGCCGATGGCTGAGGCCAGGGACGCGGCGAGGGAGCGGCGCATGTCAGCCGCCGGTAGTGGGTCCGGCTGCGGGTGAGGCCAGCAGTTTGTCCAGCAGCGCATCCAGCTGTGCCGCTTCCTCTGGATTCAGCCCTTCCGCCATCAGTTCGTTGACGCGCAGAGCGCCAGGCATCAATTCTTGGAGCAGGTTCACGCCGGCATCCTCCAAAGTCACGCACTTGCGCCGCCGGTCGGCTTCGTCCCGGCAGGTGCTGATCAAGCCCAACAGCTCAAGGCGTTTCAGCAGCTCGGCCATGGTGGACTTATCCAGCTGCGCAAGCTGGCCCAATTCGCGTTGCCCGATGCCGGGCGCATGCCGCAGCGCGAGCAGCACTCCGTAGGCCACCGAAGACACCTCGGTGGACACTTTCTGCTGCCACAAGGCGCCATGGAACTGCAAGGCGCGCCGGAGCTGGAAGCTGCGGTAGCGCTCGCGGTCCAGGGAATCCTCGGCGGGCTTCAGGGTGGCAGGGGACACGTTCACGTCTACATCAATTGCTTAATGTGTGACGAAGGTCAAATTGTGATCATCGCCGGAGGCCGCGTAAGGTAACCCTCCGTATACGGACGAAGTTTCCGAACGTTCGGTCAGTGCGGGGCGCAGCGAAGCCTCACACCGCCGTCGGGGTTGGAAGCAGGCGCTCCTGGCACCAAATTCAGAAGAGAAGTGGACAGTATGGACATTAAGGCACGCATCGAAGCGTCACCGATGACGAAGGCGCAGGTTGGCATCGTTGCCATCTGTCTGGCCCTGAACTTCATCGACGGCTACGACGTCCTGGTCATGGCCTTCAGCGCGACGGCGATTACCGAAGCCTGGGCGCTGAGTGGGTCGGACCTGGGCATCCTGCTCAGCTCCGCGCTGGCCGGCATGACGATCGGCGCGATCTTCGTGGCGCAGATCGCGGACAAGATCGGCCGCCGGAAGACCATCATCCTGTCCACCTCCGTGATCACACTCGGCATGTTCGCCTCCGCGCTTGCTCCGTCCTACGAGGTCCTGTTGGTGCTGCGCATCATCACCGGCATCGCGGTAGGCACCATGCAGACCAGCCTGAACGTGATGGTGGCCGAATACGCCAACGCCCGGCGCCGGGCCACCGCGGTGAGCATCTACGCCGCCGGCCAGCCGATCGGCGGCGTGATCGGCGGCATCATCGTGGCCGCGCTCCTGACCCACTTCGAATGGCACTCCGGGTTCATTTTCGGTGGCGTGATCACGCTGGCCATGCTCCCCATTGTGATCAAGTGGCTGCCCGAGTCCATCGACTACCTCAATGCCAAGCGGCCGGCGAACGCCTTGGAGGAGATCAACAAGGTCCTGGTCCGGCTGGAGCAGCCCAAGCTCGAGGCGCTTCCTGCCGCTCCGGTCAGCACCGGGCGGCCGAAGAACAACCTGGTGGCGGTCTTTGCCAACGGCCAGGCCAAGAAGACGGTGCTGCTGGCCTTCGCCTTCATGATGATCATGGGCAGCTTCTACTTCGCCAACTCCTGGACCCCGCGCCTGCTGACCGAATCCGGATTTTCGGCAAACCAGGGCATCACGGCCGGCGTGCTGTTCAGCGTCGGCGCCATCATCGGGGCGCTGGTCTTCGCCTGGGCCGGCGCCCGCTTCGAGCTCAAAAGCACGCTGGCCGTCTTCTTCATCATGGCGGCCGCGTCCTTTGCCGTCTTCGCTCTGCTGGCCGACGCCCTGAACCCGGCGCTCATGGGTGCGGTGTTGCTGGGCCTGCTCACTAACGCGTCCATTGCCGGCATGTTCACCATCGGCCCTGTCTACTATGACGCCTCGATGCGCGCCACTGCGGTGGGGCTGATCGGCGGCATCGGCCGCTGCGGCGGGATCATCTCGCCGATCCTGGCCGGTGCGCTGGTGGATGCCGGCTGGATCCCGGGCAATATCTACCTTGTGTTCGTGCTGCCGCTGGTGCTGGGTGCCGTTGCCCTGATGGTGCTGCGCAAGCCCGCTTCGCCGGTGGCCCCGTCCGCCGCCGCTCCGCCGGAAGCCGCGCAACCGGAGGCCCTGGCCGCAAGCCGCTAGGACCCGAGTTGCCATTGCGGGCGCCCTCCCACCGGAGGGCGCCCGCTGCGCTTCCGGACAGGGCCGGTGGGGAACCAGCGTCACCGCTGTCGGCAGGTGCCGAACAGGCGGCTTAATGTCCGAAGACGTCGGCGTCGGCGATGTCCTTGGTGCCGCGGTCCAGGGCCGAAAGCTGGTCCAGCTCTTCGGCCTCCATCATGAAGTCGAAAATGGCGAAATTCTCGGCCAGCCGTTCCGGGTGCGAAGACTTGGGGATCGGCACGTGCCCCGACTGGGTGTGCCAGCGAAGCACCACCTGCGCGGGAGTTTTACCGTACTTCTCGGCCAGCGACCGGACCGCCGGCTCGAGGAGCAGGTCCCCGCCGCGGCCCAGCGGGCTCCACGACTCCGTCACGATGCCGTGTTCGCGGTGGATCTCCACCAGATCGCCGCGGGTGTGCCGCGGATCCAACTGGATCTGGTTGACCTCTGGTACCAGCCCGGCGTCGAACAACCGCTGCAGGTGCGCGGGCTTGAAGTTGGACGTGCCGATGGCCCGCACGCTCCCGTCCGCCAGCAGCCGGGCCAGCCCTTGGAACGCCTCCACATAGCGGTCCTGCGCGGGATTCGGCCAGTGGATCAGCAGCAAGTCCACGTAGTCAACGCCCAGCCGCCGGGCGCTGGCTTCGAAAGCCTGCCGGGCGCCGTCGACGCTGTGCCACTCCTTGTTGAACTTGGTGGTGATGAAGACGTCGGCCCGGTCCAGTCCGCTGCGCCGCAACCCTTCGCCCACGCCCTCTTCGTTCTGGTAGTTCTCCGCCGTGTCGATCAGCCGGTAGCCCAGCCCGAGGGCGGTTTCGACCGTCTGGGCAACTTCGGCATTGTCCAACGGCCAGGTTCCCAGCCCGAGCAACGGCATTTTGGCCCCATTGCGCAGGGTCACGAGCGGAGCAAGCAGGTCAGCCACGATGAGAGTCTCCTCTGGTTGTCCTTCCGGCCCGACCTCCGGGCCAGTGCCACCCAGCCTAAGGGCGATCGCGTCGGCTGTGCACCCCGGCAGCGGCCGCCCGTGCCGGAACGTGGAAGAGAGCCGGGGGGGTCCTACCGGTGGGCGGGTGCGGTTGAGCCGCCGGATGCCTCCGGCGCCGCCTCCGGAGTACCCGCCTCCGGCGCCGCCTCCGGAGTACCCGCGTCCGGCGCCGCGGTGCGGGTCTCCAGCCAGGCCAGCACATCGGAGAGCCGGATCCGCCGATGCGTCCCGCGGTACTGGACCGGAATGGTTCCGGCATCCGTTAACCGCCGCATGTAGGTCAGCGAGACACCAGCCACCTCGGCCGCCTGCGAGGTGTTCAGCAGTTCCACCGAGGAGCTGACCATCACCGCATCGCCGTGGGCAAACCTCCGGAGCATGTCGACGACGGCGTCCGCCGCCTGGGCGGGAAGCTTCACCGCCGTGCCATTCACGAAGACGGTGACATCAGCGCTTTCGTCGAGCGCGCGCTGCAGCCGCTGCGCCTGGGCAGCGGGAAGGGCGTCGGCGGTGCGGGGCGTCAGCTGGGCCATGAACATAGCGTAGGGCACTTCCCCCGCCCGGCGGCGGAAGGTGTGCCCCGCCGTCGTCGTCAGCCTTTGACGCCTACTCCGGCAGGCGTTGACATTCCTTCCGGCGGTGATGTTAGGTGCTCCTAGAATCCCCTTCCGGCGTGGAGAATCGACTCCTCATGCCGCCATCCGCCCACCCACAGGAGGACATCGTGCGGCAGACGTTCTCGCTGAACCGGACCGCGGCCGCTGCCTCCGCGCACCGCCAGGCGGGAGGGGCCGGCGTGGCTGGGCCGGGGGAGCGGCGGAGCACATCGGAGCCCGCGAACTGATGGAGCAGATTGCCAGGCTCCCGTTCGGGCTTGCGGTGCTCACCTTGTTTGGCATCGTGATGCTGCGCGCCAACGCCACCTATTGGGCCGGCCGGGCCGTGGCCGCCGGCGGCAGGCACACCCGCCTGGCGCGCCGGCTGGATTCGCCGCCGATGCGCCGCGCGGAGGCGATCATCGCGCGCTGGGGAGCCCCCGCCGTCGCGCTGTGTTTCCTCACCGTGGGAATCCAGACGGCGGTCAATGCCACCGCGGGGCTGGGCCGGATGCCGCTGCGCCGCTATCTGCCGGCCGTGGTGGTCGGCTCGGTGTTGTGGGCGGTGCTCTATGCCACCGTCGGACTGGCCGCGCTGGAAGCCTGGCTGGCCGCGACCGCAGGCTCCCCGGTGGGGATCGCCGTGGTGGCGCTGCTGGCAGTTGCGGTGGCGGTGGGAATCGTGCTGGCCCGGCGCCGTCGGCAGCGGGACCAAGCCTCCGCCTGATGCGCCGGGGCGCCGGAGCGGACCACGTGTCAGACGCCTCAGCCGGTATTCCTCCCGCCGTTGGTGGCTCCGGCGGCGGAAACATTAGGCTAGGGGTATGCCCGCTTTCAGAAACCGTCGTGCCGCCGCCCTCCCCGCCAAACTTTCCCGCTCCTGGCTGCTGGCCTCGGCGGCGGACGAAGCGAATTTCGGGCCGGCGCTCGCCTCTGAAGCGGACTCGGTCATTTTCGACATGGAAGACGCCGTACCCGCCGCGGGCAAGGCCGAGGCCCGCGAACGCGTGGTGGAGGCGCTGTCCACCGGCATGACCGCTTGGGTCCGCGTGAACGGCATTGAAACCGACTACTGGGCCGACGACCTGGCAGCCCTGTCCAAGGCGCCGGGCCTGCGCGGCGTCATGCTGGCGATGACGGAGAAGCCCGAGCAGGTCACGCACACCGCCATGCGCCTGCAGGCCGGCACCCCGGTCCTGGCGCTGATCGAATCCGCCATCGGCATCGAGAACGCCACGGACATCGCCCGTGCGCCAGGCACCTTCCGGCTGGCCTTCGGCGTGGGCGACTTCCGCCGCGACACCGGCGCCAGCGATTCTCCGATGGCGCTGGCCTACGCCCGCTCCCGGCTGGTGGTCGCCTCCCGGGTGGGGCAGCTGCCCGGCCCGATCGACGGCCCGACCGTCGGTGCACTGGGCGAGGAACTGCTCGAAGCCTGCAAGGTGACCGCGTCCATGGGCATGACCGGCAAGCTCTGCCTGCTGGCGGATGCCGCGGACACCATCAATAAGGGGCTCTCGCCCAGCGACTCGGAGATCAAGTGGGCGCACGAGCTGCTGGACGCGCACGCGGCCGGTGCCGTGGTGGGCGACGGCTCCTACCTGCCGCGCTTGGCCCGTGCCGAGAAGATCTCCTCGCTGGCGGATTCCTACGGCCTCTGGAACGCGTAAAGCAGCCAGTCCCCGGGCGAATCAGTCCCGGGCGAACAGCTCGCGCAGGCTGAGCGCCGGACGCCCCGTCAACAGGTCCACGTCGTGCGTCACCCGGTCCAGCTCCCCGGCGGCGATTGCCGTGTAGGTGCTGACCCAGGCGTCCACCTGCCAGTCGGGGGCCCCGTAGTGCGCCCGGCTGGCGTACGCCTCCTCTACTGTTTCGTTGAGGAACGACGTCGGACGGCCGGTTGCCTCAGCAATGGCCGCTGCCGCTTCGGTCAGGGTCACCGATTCCGGACCGGTCAGCTCGTAGGTGAAGCCTGCGTGCGGCATCGGTTCGGCCAGGATCGTCGCCGCAGCCCGGGCCGCGTCTTCGCGGGCCACAAACCCCGCCTTCCCGTCGCCGGCCGGCCCGCGGATCACGCCGGCCTCATCGGCGAAGAGCGGCAGGATGTCTGCATAGAGATTGTTGCGCAGCAGCGTGTGCTTCAGGCCGGATCCGCGCAGTTTCTCTTCGGTGGCGAAGTGGTCGCGTGCCAGCGTGAAGGTGGCGTCCTCGGCCGCGCCGATGAACGAGGTGTAGACAATGTGATCCACGCCGGCGTCGATCACGGCGTCGATGAAGGTGAAGTGCTGCTGCAGCCGGTCCTCGGCTTCGGCCGCGGAGACCATGAAGAGGGTGTCGACGCCCTCCAGCGCCGCGGCCACGGCGGCCTTGTCGCCGTAGCTGGCGCGCGCCGACGTCGTTCCCGGCAGTTGCGGCGCTCGAGAGGGATCGCGAAGGATCAGGCGCAGCGGCAGGTTCTGCTCCGCCAGCATGCTGGCCACCATCCCGCCCACTTGGCCAGTGGATCCGGTGATGGCAATCGGGGTTACCTCGGGGGAGTCGGGTGCGCTCATGGCTACAGCATATTATCCCGCGGCAACACCCGGCAGGCGAGCCGGCCGGACTGCGGCTGTTACCTTCCCTACGACCCGGCCGAGCTTTGCCCGGCTGCCGGGCCGCTTCCGGCCTGCTGCCGTCCTGCTAACGTGGGGACGTGCCAGCAGTCCAGAGCCCCGCCGGTCCGCTGAGTGCCGCCGGCCGGTTCGCGCCCAGCCCCTCCGGTGAACTGCACATTGGCAACCTGCGCACCGCGGTGCTGGCCTGGCTCTTCGCGCGCAGCAGCGGCCGCCGCTTCCTCATCCGGGTCGAGGACCTGGACCGGGCGCGCGCCGGCTTCGAGGCCCAGCAGCTCGAGGATCTGGCGGCCATGGGGCTCGACTGGGACGGCGAGGTGGTGCGGCAAACCGACCGCGGACCGATCTACCAGCGGGCCCTCGAACAGTTGGCCGAGGCCGGCCTGGTCTACGAATGCTTCTGCACCCGGCGGGAAATCGCGGAAGCGCCCAGCGCCCCGCACGCCCCTGAAGGCGCCTACCCGGGAACCTGCCGCAACCTGACCGATGCCGAACGCGAGGAGCGCCGCCAGCACCGTCCCGCCGCGCTGCGACTGCGCGCGGACACCGCCAGCTACACGGTTGCCGACCGACTGCACGGGGACTACACCGGTTTGGTGGACGACTTCGTGCTGCGGCGCAACGACGGCGTGCCCGCCTACAACCTCGCGGTGGTGGTGGACGACGCGGACCAAGGGGTGGACCAGGTGGTGCGCGGCGACGATCTGCTGTCCTCCGCCCCACGGCAGGCATATCTTGCACAGCTGCTGGGGCTGGCGCCGGTGGAATACGCCCACGTGCCGCTGGTCCTCAATGAACGACGGCGGCGCCTGGCCAAGCGCGATGGTGCGGTGACACTGGGGGCCCTGGCGATGGCCGGGCTCAATGCGGCCGCCGTGCGTGGCGTGCTGCTGGAGTCGCTGCGCCTGCCGGACGTGCCGCTGGACCAGTTGGCCGCCGAGTTCCGTCCGGATGCGCTGCCGCTGGAGCCGTGGATTTTCGACCCGCCGCAAGTGGCGCTCTCGCGCGGCTGACTTTCCGCACAGTGCATACCGATGAGACCCCACCCGGGCAGGCCGTGGAGACACTGGAGGCCCTCGACCTTCACACAGAGTTTGCCCGGACTTTCCCCGTCCGCGCTAGCGTGAGCGCGTGGGCGGACTCTTCGTAGCGTTGGGCGACAGCTTTACCGAGGGCGTCGGGGACTACAACCCGAACTTCCCGAACGGGGTTCGCGGTTGGGCGGACCGGGTGGCCAAGCAACTCGGCAAGCAGGACCCGGACTTCCGTTATGCCAACCTTGCGGTACGCAGCAAGCGGTTGCACCAGATCATTGCCGACCAATTGGAACCGGCCATCGCCATGGAGCCCACACTCGTCTCCTTCTACGCTGGCGGCAACGACATCCTGGAATTCAAGCGGAGCATGCCGGAGCTCATGGCAGAGTACGAATCGGCCATCAGGCAACTGTCCGAAACCGGCGCGCGATTGATCCTTTTCACAGGGTTCGAGGTGATGCTGCCGCCGGTGCTGGAACCGATGCGGCGTCGAAACTGGGCCTTCAACGAGGCTGTCCGGCAACTAGCCCGCCACTACGACGCCGTGCTGGTGGACCATTGGGCGTTCGAGCGATACCAGGACCGCCGGATGTGGGACACGGACCGGCTGCACATGTCCTCGCTGGGGCACAGATACATGGCCGCCCGGGTGCTCGAGGCCCTCGGCGTCGACCACACACTCCAGCTGAAACAGCCCGAGCCGTTAGTACCGGCCGGCTGGCGGCAGGCGGTCCGTCGCGAACGTGATTGGTTGCAGGAGTGGGTGATCCCGATGTTCGGGCGAAAGTTTAAGGGCGTCACCTTGGGAGACAACCTGCCGCCGCGCTGGCCGGAGCCGGTACATGTCTCGCGCGGTCTGAAGAAGCTAGCCCGGCAGCGTTCGGCTGCTTCGGCAGGCAGATAAGCGCTCCGGTTGCCGCACCAAACCCGCCGTTTGCCGACCACGCAGACATATACGGAACGGTTGTGCCTGCTTGTTCGGTGGCGGTTGTACGCTGATGCCACGAAAGAGAGGCCTGCGGCGATGCCGCGTCGTCGGGTAGGGAGGCTGCCGCCATGACAGTCCAGGAACCGCGCGAGCCGGTGCCCGCGCTCGCTGTTCCGGCGGCGTTCCAGGAGCCCGTCGTCAAGGTCCGCCCCGGTTGGGTCACCGCCGTCGTGCTGACCAATCTTGGCATTAACGCGGCGTTCTTCGGCCCGCTGCAGGTCTTGCTGGCTCAGCAATCGCAGACGTTCGATGCGTTGAATAAGGAAGCCGTCCTCGCGCTGGCCACCGGATTCGGCGCTGCGGTGTCGCTGGTCGCGAATCCGATTTTCGGCGCGCTGAGCGACCGCACCACGTCCCGGTTCGGACGACGGGTGCCGTGGGCGCTCGCCGGCGGCATCCTGGGCTTCGCTGCGCTGCTGCTGCTTTCGGGCGCGCCCAACATTGCGGTGATGGTGATCGGCTGGTGCCTGGTGCAGGCCGGTTGCAACGGAGCATACGCGGCCGTTACCGCCAGCATCCCGGACCGCGTGCCCCGGCGGCAGCGCGGACAGATCGGCGGGTTGGCTGCCATCGGGCAGACGCTGGGCATCGTGATGGGCGCCGTGTTGGCGAACCTTGCCGGCGGTTTTGCCGCCGGTTACCTTTACTGCGCCGTGTTCCTGCTGGCCAGCATCATTCCGTTCGTGATTGCCGGCCGGGATACCCCGCTGGACAAGAAAGACCGCCCGCCCTTCGCTTGGTCGAGTTTCCTCAAGAGCTTTTGGATTTCCCCTGCCAAGCATCCAGATTTCGGCTGGGCTTGGCTGACCCGATTCCTGGTCAACCTGGGCAACAACATCTTCACCCTCTACCTGTTTTTCTTCCTGCAGGACGCCGTGGGACATCCGAACCCCGCCGCCGGTGTGCTCCTGCTGACCGGTATCTACGCCGCCATGGTTGTGCTGATGGCCTTGCTCGGGGGACCACTGAGCGACAGGGTGGGACGGCGCAAGCCGTTCGTGATCGCGTCCTCGGCGACCATCGCGACCGCCTCCGTGATCGTGGCTGTTACTCCTGCGTGGCCGGCGGTGATCACGGCCGCGATGGTCCTCGGAGCGGGCTTCGGCATGTTCCTGGCCGTGGACTTCGCCCTGCTCACGGAGGTTCTGCCCAGCGCTGCGGACCGCGGCAAGGACATGGGGGTCATCAACATCGCGGCTTCGTTGCCACAAGTCATTGCCCCGCTGATTGCTGCCCCCACGGTGCTCTACCTCGGCGGCTACACCGCGCTTTTCGTCCTGTCCGCCGTCATCGGCCTGCTAGGAGCGGTCTTCGTGGTCAAGATCAAGGGCGTGCGCTAGCACGGAGGCGCGGTTTCAGTACCCCGGCGGCCGGTGGCGCCCGCTGCACAACCTAGCAAGCTGGGCGGAATGACGTACGCCGAGGTGTTGATAGCAAGTTTGCTTACTAATTCTTTCTGTGTTTATGGTGAGGATGCAGTCGAAATGAAAGGAGAACGTGATGGCAGACCAGAACAATCCCGGACAGTTCGGAAACCGTGAAGACACGGAGCAGCAGGCCAGCAAGGGAGGCCAGGCCAGCAGTGGCAGTTTCGGCAGCGAGAATAGCGCCGATGCCTCCGCCGCCGGCCGGATGGGCGCAGAAGCCCAGCCTAACGAAGCTAAGGCGGCAGGCGGTGCAAACAGCCATCAGGGAAACAACTCCTGACAAATGCTGAAGGAACTGACGAGGAGGGGTGAACCTCTCCTCGTCAGTTCATTTCAAGACCCCCACAGCGCTCCGCTTGCGGACAGTGGCAATACCCGCCCTGTTTTTTCCGGCGGCTGGAATGCGCGGTGAGGAAGTGCGGGCCGGCGGCCCTGAGAAGGAGGACAGATGAAGGCTTTGACATGGCAGGGAAAACGCTCGGTGAGCGTCGAAGAGGTTCCGGATCCACGAATCCAGGAGCCCACGGACGCGATCGTCCGCATCACCTCGACCGCCATCTGCGGTTCGGACCTGCACCTCTATGAGGTACTCGCCCCGTTCATGGACAAGGGCGACATCATCGGCCACGAGCCTATGGGGATCGTCGAGGAGGTCGGTTCAGCCGTCACGCACATCAAAGCCGGTGACCGTGTGGTCATCCCGTTCAACGTATCTTGCGGCCACTGTTTTATGTGCAAGCAGGGCCTGCAGTCGCAATGCGAGACAACCCAGGTCCGGGAGTACAACAGCGGTGCGGTTTTCCTGGGCTACTCCCGCCTCTATGGCTCGGTGCCTGGTGGGCAGGCCGAGTACCTGCGCGTCCCTCATGCGGACTACGGCCCGATCAAGGTCCCCAATACGGGTGAGGACGAGCGCTACCTCTACCTCTCCGACGTCGTGCCCACCGCTTGGCAGGCCGTGCAATACGCTGCGCCGCCGGCTGGCGGCTCCTTGGCGGTGCTGGGCTTGGGGCCAATCGGCCAGATGTCAGCCCGCATCGGACGGCATCTGGGCTACCGCGTACTCGCGGTGGACCCGGTTGCCGAGCGCCGCGCCATGGCCGAGCGCCACGGCATTGAGACGCTGGATTCCTCCGGCGATGTGCCCGAGCGGCTGAGGGACCTCACGGATGGCCGCGGCCCGGACGCCGTGGTGGATGCGGTCGGGATGGAGGCCCACGATTCGCATCTAGCGGGCTTGGCCCACAAAGCGGTGGGGCTGCTACCGTCTCCGCTGGGACGCAAGGCGATGGAGACGGCAGGGGTGGACAAGCTCGACGCGCTGTACACCGCCATCGACGCCGTCCGGCGCGGCGGCACCATCTCGATCAGCGGGGTGTACGGCGGCATGAAGGATCCGCTGCCGATGCTCACGATGTTCGACAAGCAGCTCCAACTGCGCATGGGCCAGTGCAACGTGAAGTCCTGGATCGACGACCTGCTGCCGCTGGTCGATGACCCCTCGGACCCCCTCGGCGTCCTCGACCTCAAGACGCACACCGCGTCCTTGGATGAGGCACCGGCGATGTACGAGATGTTCCAGAAGAAGGAGGACGGCTGCATCAAGGCGGTGCTCAAGCCGTAGTCCCCGGGTCCGGCGACGAAGCCCGGTCCACGCGTCCGGGCTTCTCAATCGGGGTCTTGGACGCCTCAACGGCGCGGGAGGGGAAAGGGGAAACCAGAATCCTCGGAGGAGCCTCGGGGCCCTTGGCTTCCGCCGCCGACAGGAGGACGATTAAAGGTATCGAGACGAAGGAGGTTCGTGATGTGCTACGCCTCGAATAAGGATTTCGGTTGGCGCTTCAGGAAGGAAAACGAGCGCACGCCGGAAACCCGCCGGGAAGACCAGGACACCAAGGGCGAGACCTGGACGAAGTCCGATGACTCCGAAGTAAACGCATTCCTTGACAAGTCCCCAGTCGACGAACCGGCCAGAGACCGGGCGTTGTAGCCGAAAACCGTAGATAACCATTGAAGCCCCGCAGAGCACCTGCGGGGCTTCAATCGCGCCCAACTTCGTCGCCGTGACCGCCTGAGCAGGAGAGGTCCTAGGCGGCAGAAACCCGGCGGTGAGCCCTAATGCGCCGCCGTTGATGCCCTCTAGCCTTTTCTTGGTGTCAAGTGCGTCATATTCTGGACCCGTTGCAGCTTGCTTTTGAAAGATAGCCCGACCCTCCGGAGCCGGTCCCTCGCTCAAGAAGGAGGCGCACCGTGGCCCATATCCAATTGCTGGGCACCGGCGGTACTATCGCCTCGCGCAGCCATGGCACGCGGGGAGCTGTCGCAAGCGACGCCTCATCCGCGCTGGTCGATACCCAGTACGGCGATGTCACGGTCAGCGCCCGCGACGTACTGACCATCGGCAGCTACCGGCTCGATCTGGCCGACCTGCGCCGGATCGCTGAGGCGGTCGGGCAGGCGGTTGCGGATCCAGACATCGACGGCGTGGTGGTCACCCACGGAACGGACACACTGGAGGAAACGGCTTTCCTGCTCGACCTCGTGCATGCTTCGCCCAAGCCAGTGGTGGTCACTGGCGCCCAGCGGACTGCCGATAGCCCCGACGCGGATGGGCCACGCAACGTCGCAGAGGCTGTCCGCGCAGCAGCCGACGAGCATTTGCGCGCGGCCGGAGCGTTGATCTGCTTTAACGGGACAGTCCGTTCCGCCCGGGGTGCTCGCAAGGTACATACGACCGCGGGCAGCCCTTTCGGCGGAGGCACCGAAGTGGCGCACATGGCGGGCAACCAGCTTGTAGTGACAGCCACACCCCGCCGCTACCCGCCGTTGCCGGGCCTGTCGACCGGGTTCGATAACACCCGGGTGGAAATCATCACTGCCTACCCCGGCGCGACGCCGGAGTTGTTGGACCACGCCGTGCAGCTCGGCAGCCGCGCCGTCGTGCTGGCCGGTACCGGGGTCGGCAACGCGGGGCCGGGGTTCGCCGAGGCCGTCAAGCAGGCGACGGGGAATGGTTGCATCGTGGTGCTCAGCACGCGGGCCCCGTCGGGACCCGTGGTCCCGACCTACGGCGATGGCGGCGGCATCGATTTGGTCGAAGCCGGAGCCATCCCCTCGATGGACCTCAACCCCTTCCAGGCGCGCATCCTCACCGCCGTCCTGCTTTCGTTCGGCAAACCGCTAGAAGAATTCCCGGCAGCGTTCGAAACCTACCTCTAAGAACATCCACCGCCACCAGAGGAGACATTATGTCCAAGAAAATTTACGTCTCGGTCGGTATAGACGTCGACGCCGTCGGCGGCTGGTTGGGTTCCTACGGGGGAGAGGACTCCCCGGGCGACATCTCCCGCGGGCTCTTCGCCGGCGAGGTCGGCGTGCCCCGGCTGCTTCAGCTCGCCCAGCGCCGTCAGATGCCCGTGACCTGGTTCTGGCCGGGGCACTCCGTTGAGACGTTTCCAGAGCAGTTTGACGCCGTCGTTGCTGCCGGGCACGAGATCGGAGTGCATGGCTATAGCCATGAAAATCCCATCGCCATGACCCGAAAGCAGGAGACCGAAGTGCTTGACTACTGCACCGATCTCATCGAGCAGCGATCCGGGCGCAAGCCAGTTGGGTACGTGGCTCCTTGGTGGGAGTTCTCCCCGGTGACCAATGAGATCCTGCTTGAGCGCGGGTTCCTCTATGACCACTCGTTGATGCACGACGACTTCACCCCGTACTACGTGAGGGTGGGGGACAGCTGGACCAAAATCGACTACGAAGCCGAATCGGCCCGGGAATGGATGAAGCCGCTGGTGCGCGGCCAAGAGACCGACCTCATTGAAGTGGCGGCGTCGTGGTATCTCGACGATCTGCCGCCGATGATGTTCATCAAGTCCAGCCCCAACAGCCACGGCTTCGTCAGTCCCCGGGACATCGAGCAGCTCTGGAAAGACCAGTTTGACTGGGTGTACCGCGAGATGGACTACGCAGTGTTCCCCATCACCATCCACCCTGATGTCTCGGGCAAGCCGCAGAACCTGCTCATGCTCGAGCGGCTGTTCGACCACATCCAACAGCATGACGGCGTTGAGTTCGCCTTCATGGAAGACCTCGCGCGGGACTTCGCCGCCCGCCACCCCCGAAAGGACTCCTGAGAGTCCTTGCGTCACGGAAAGCAACTGCCATGTCATCGCTTCGTTCTCCCGGCGGCCGCTCCGTCGAGCCGTGGAATGTCCCCATCACCAAGAAGACGATCACGCAGGTCTCGGTCGTCTGCTTCATCGCCTGGGTCGCCTCGGTCTATGACTACACCCTTTTCGGCACCCTGCTGCCGGTCATCGCCGATGAGTTCGGATGGTCAACAGCTGAATCGACTGCCATCAACACCTTCGCAACGATCGGCGTTTTCATCGTCTCCCTGCTCGTTGGCACCATCCTCGATCGGATGGGTCGCAAACGGGCCCTCATCATCCTCATGCTCGGCGGGGCTGTGGCTTCCGGCCTGACCGGCCTCGCGGCGGGCGCCGTAAGCCTGATCATCATCCGTTCCTTCACCGGGTTCTCCATGTCCGAGGAGGTCGTCAACGCGGTCTACCTAAACGAGATCTACAAGGAGGCCAAAAGCCGGGGTCTGATGTACTCCCTGGTACAGGGCGGGTGGCCGGTCGGGGCCCTTATTTCTGCGGGCCTCTCGGCGCTGCTGCTGCCGATCATCGGCTGGCGCTGGACCTTCGTGGTGGCCGCCGTCCTGTCCCTGGTCGTGGTGGCCATGGCCTTGCGGTTGCCCGAATCGCCCACCTTTGCCGCAATGCAGGAGGTCAAACGCCGCCGTGCCAGTGGCGACGTCGACGGCGCCCATCGGCTGGCAGACGAACACGACCTGGAGGAGGCAGCCCACCATGCCACCGGTGTCAAGGACGTCTTCACCCCCGAGTTGCGCTGGCACACCATCCTCCTGGCCCTGTCATGGTTCTTCAACTGGCTCGCCATCATGGTCTTCTCAGTCTTGGGCACCACCATCCTGGTCGAAGCCAAGGGGGTCTCCTTCGACAACGCCCTGGTCATTCTGGTCCTGGCTAACGCGGTGGGCTTCGTAGGCTACGTCTTCCACGGCTGGCTCGGTGACAAAATCACCCGGAAGCGCACCGTCGTCCTCGGCTGGCTGGCGGGTGGCATCGTCAGCCTGATCATGCTGCTGGGCCCGAGCAATTCGGCTGTCATCATCCCGCTGTACGCGCTGACCCTCTTCTTCCTCACCGGCCCCTATGCGGCGCTGCTGTTCTATATGGGCGAGTCCTTCCCCGCCCACGTCCGCGGCATGGGCACCAACGTGGCCCACGTGATGGCGCCAGTCGGCGGCATCGCCGGCTCCGGCCTGCTCTCCATTCTGCTCGCCGCCGGCGTGAATACCGGATGGGCGGCGATCATCACCGGCACCGGCGGGCTGTTCGTCTCGGCTCTATGCATGGCCGGCACGCGCACCATCCGCGATGCCCATCAGCGGACGACGGTGATCGCATGACCACCAATGACGCCAACCGCAAGAACGACGGAAGGACGGTGGTCGCGTGAACCGCGACGACGGACTCGAGGGCAAGGTCGCCGTGATCTCCGGCGGAGGCAGCGGGATCGGCCGGGCGCTGGCCGTAGCCTACGCCCGGGCCGGCGCCCACAGTGTGATCGGCTACCTCCCCTCGGATCCTCACGACGCAACGGACACAGTCCGCGCCGTCGAGGATGCCGCTGGACGCTGCGTCGCCGTCCCCATGGACGTGCGCCGATTCGAGGACACGGAGAAACTCGCCCAAACCGCGCTGGATGAGTTCGGCCGGCTGGACATCTCGGTGGCCGCGGCCGGCATTCTGCGCCGGGCGCCACTGGCAGACATGACCGACCAAGCCTGGGACGACATGATGGCTGTGGACCTTTCCGGCGTCCTGCGGGTCTTCCGCTCCTGCAGCATGCGGATGGACGGCGGCGGTGCGATGGTCGCCACGTCCTCGATCGCCGGCGGCGTTTACGGTTGGGAAGAACACAGCCACTATGCCGCCGCCAAATCCGGCCTGCTTGGCCTGTGCCGGTCTTTGGCTGTGGAGTTGGCCCCGCGCCGGATCCGGGTCAACGCTATTATCCCTGGGCTTATCGAAAGCCCGCAGTCCTTGGACCCAGTGCACTCATTGGGCCGGGAGGGCCTCGACGCCGCCGGATCCATCATCCCGTGGGGCCGCGTTGGCAACGTCGACGAGGCCGCCCGCGTAATCCGCTTCCTCACCAGTGACGACTCGGCCTACATCACGGGACAACAGCTCATTGTCGATGGCGGGCTGACCGTCCGCTGGCCGAGCTGAGTGTCGGACAGGAGTTGAGATGGAACGACAGCTCGCAGACAAGATCGCCGTCATTTCCGGCGGAGGCAGCGGGATCGGTGCGGCCATCGCTCTGCTCTTCGCCCAGGAGGGCGCCGATGTGGCGCTGCTGGACCGGGACGAACAGGGCGCAGCGGCCGTAGCCGCCGAGGCCGGCACCTTCGGCGGCCGCACCGCAGCCCTCGCTGTGGACGTCACCGACGGCGAAGCAGTCCGGCGGGTGATGGACGACGTCGCAGACACGTTCGGCGGCATTGACATTTTGGTCAGTGCCGCTGGCATTCTCGACGAGACGCCGCTGCTGGAAATGAGCGAAGCGACGTTCGATAAGACCCTCGCCGTGGACCTCAAAGGCGTGTTCCTGGCTGCGCGTTGGGCCGCGCCCCATATGGTGAAGCGCGGCGGAGGCCGGATCATCAACATCGCCTCGCAGCTCGGGCTCAAGGGCGGGGTCGGTTTGACTCACTACGTGGCCGCCAAGGCAGGGGTGATCGGCATGACCAAAGCCATGGCACTGGAGTTGGCCGAGCACCACATCCTCGTCAATGCGATCGCCCCGGGGCCCATCTTTACTCCGCTGATCGACGGACTCTCCGAAGAGTGGAAGGCCGCCAAACAGGCGGAGCTTCCCATCGGCCGCTTCGGACACGTCCACGAGGTAGCGCCCACGGCCTTGCTGCTAGCCTCCTCGCCCGGTGGAGACCTGTACACCGGGCAGACTCTGGGCCCGAACAGCGGGGACGTGATGCCGTAACCGAGCCCAAGGTCGTGGGCGTTCGTTTCGCAGCCAGGCTATTGGGCGTAGGCCTCCAATTCGACGATCCGCGAGTACTTGTGGTCGTTCGAGTCGTAGGTGACGACCTGCACTTTGTCCGCCTGGACAGGAGCAAACGTTGCGGTGATCCGGCCGACCTCGTTGCCTCTGACCTCCTTGACCGTCTGCCATCCGGTGGAAGTGTGCACCTGGATGTCGAAGTCCCGGACCCCCATCACTGCGGCGGGGTACTTCGCGGAGTCGAGAGTGTAAAGCTCCACGCGGCCGATAGTGCTTTTCGCCGCGAGGCTGACGCCGTAGGTGTCCGGGAAGACTCCCGACGTCGCGTCGTGGGTTCCGCTCCCGCCCCACTGGGCGGAATCGGTGTTGCCGTCGACCCCGCCGCAGAGCTTGACGTTGCTGTGGGTCGAGGAGGCGTAGGCCTGTTCCCCCAGCGCGAGGTTGTCATCGGCGCCGCGCTCCGGGACTTCCCCAACCTCCAGCCACACGTCCTGGGAGTCCTGGCCGGGGACGCTGAGCGTCGCCTTGTAGTAGCCAGGTTCTGCGGTCCGGGGTAGGGCGACGTTAATTTCGGTGTTGACCGTCTGGTCCGGGGCCGCCGCGGGCAAATACGTGGAGAAGATCCGCTGGGAGAGCGTCAGGGGTGCCTGCACGGTCAGGTCCATGTCGGTGTACAGGGACTCGTCGGTCGTGTTGGTCATGCCCACCGTGAAGCCGCCGCCGGGCAGGCAAGGCAGCGGTGAGGACACGGTCACCAGACTCGGTGCGCTGATCAGGACGGCCGGGGGCGCGCTGGGCGCCTTGTTTTTGCGCCCGCCTTCGTTGGCGAGTGCTGCTCCGGCCAGCGGTACCGCAAGCAGGGCGGCGCATGCGGACGCCGCGACGAGGATTTTGGTAGGTCGCTGCATTGTCATGTCTCCTTGGTCAGCGCTGGATGCCGGCGACGCCGTTGGCCACCGTGAGGGTGGTGCGGGTGTTCATTGACCCGGTCTGTTCGGTAACTCTGTCCGCCACGCGGTAGTCCGCGCTCCATTCCTCCGGCGTCACCGTGCAGCTGACGTAGCCGCGCTGCCGGTTGGCAAACGCGATGTGCGGCCCCTCGGCCACGATGGTCCGGGTCCAGCTGTCCTGGTCCGCTCCGTCGCCGGCGGAGGAGATCGAGGTGCCGACGAGCTCGGCGCCGACGGTCGGAGAATCCGTATTATCGAAGTCGAGCTTGAGATCGGCGCCGAAGTTGGCGTGGACGTCACCGGTGAGCACGACCAAATTGTCCACCCCGCGCTCATGGACTCCGCCAAGGACACGGTCACGGGAGGCCGAGTAACCCTCCCATGTGCCCATCGGCGAGGACTGCCCTTCGCCGGCCGAATTGTCGGCGCGCATCATCATGACTTGCTGGGCCAGCACGTTCCAGCGGGCATCGGAACCGCCGAGGCCGTCGAGGATCCACTTCTCCTGCACGTCGCCCGTAATGGTGCGGTTCGGGTCACAGGTCGCATCGCTCGGGGCGCGCCAGCCGCCGTCGTCATGAGAGCGGTACTGCCGGGTGTCCAGCACGGAGAACTCCGCGAGCCGGCCGTACTTAAGCCGCCGGTAGAGCTGCATGTCCGGCCCTTTGGGTTCCTGCGCCATTCGGAGCGGCATGTGCTCCCAGTAGGCGCGGAAGCCGTTGGCCTGGCGGACAACGAACTCCGGGGACCCCATCGGTGACCAGTCGTTCTCAACCTCGTGGTCATCCATCGTGACCACCCAGGGCGCCGACGCGTGCGCCGCCTGCAGATCCGGGTCCTGCTTGTACAGGGCATAGCGGAGTCGGTACTCGTCGAGCGAGACGCAGGGGCCCTGGGCCTCCGCCGGGACCGCTTGCTTGCGGAGCCCGCCGTCGCCCGGCACACCGGTTTCGTAGATGTAGTCGCCAAGGAAGAACACGAGGTCGTGGTCCCGGGCAGCGATGTCCCGGTGGGCGGTATAGAAGCCGTCGTTCCATTTCTGGCATGAGGCGAAGGCAAGAGTGAGGGCAGAGATCTCCGCGTCCGGGGCCGGGGCCGTGCGGGTGCGCCCGACCGGGCTGAGTTGCCCGTCCACCCGGAACCGGTAGAAGTAGTGCCTCCACGGGCGTAGATTGCGGACGTCGACATGGAGGGTGTGTGAGTATTCCGGCCGCGCGGTCGCGGTCCCTGACTGCACCACCTTGCCGAACCGTTCGTCCTCGGCGACCTGCCACTGAACCTGGACGTTACGGCTGGCCATCCCGCCGTACGGTTCCAAGGGTTCGGGTGCCAGGCGGGTCCAGATCACGACGCCGTCCGGCAGCGGGTCGCCGGAGGCCACCCCGAGCGTGAACATGTCCCGCGTCTCGCGGCCACGGGGTGCCGCGTCAGCGGTACGGATGCCTGCCAGGGTGCCGGTGAGGGCGAGGGCCGCAGCTGCTGCAGTGCCGGTAAGGAACCGGCGCCGGGTAGCGGTCGCTGCCTGAAGGGTTTCAAGGTAATTGTCGGGGCGCACGAATGTGAGCCAACCGGGCAGGAGTGAACCGTTTGCCGCCCCGGCATGGCGGCAGCCTAAGCGCCGGATGAACGTTACGACAGCACTGTTGTCGCGCCTCAACCTCGTTGCAGCGACCGCCTGAGCTGGAGATGTCCTATGCTGTAGACCCCGCTGCGAACCGATGCTCTTCCTCCGCGTCGATGTTCAGTTTTGCAGCAGGACCCGATCCCCACAAAGGCCAGCACGGGCCCGGCGGAGCGAACCGCCGGGCCCGTGCTGGCCGAAGTGCCGGGGGTTACTCCACGACGTCGAAGGTCAGTGTCTCGGTGAACTCGCGTCCGTGGACGTCGGTGGCGACGACCTCGGCGGTGTGCTTGCCGACTTCGAGGTCGGCGGGCAGCTCAAGCCGCCAGAGGTGCATGGAGCGGTCGGCCAGGCCGCCGCCGTGGACGAACTGCTCCTGGATGGCCGACGGGTCTGACCACTCGGCTCCGATGAGCGGAGTCTCGCCCTGCATTTGCTGGGTGCGGACGGCCTCGGTGGCGCCGCGGCCGTCCAGCGTGACCTTGACGGTGGACCCGGTGCTGCCCATCCAGAAGTTGGTGGTCAGCCAGGTCTGGCCGGCCAGGTCGTCTCGCGAGACTTGCAGCGGATTCTCGAGGGCTGGAGCCGTGCCGCGGGGCTTGGTGACGTTTTCGGCGTACCAGGTGCGGTAGGCCGGGGTGTTCAGGCCCAGGGCCATCTGTTCGGTTTCGTCTCCGCCGCGGATGCTGAAGCGTTCCTTGACCTCGGTGTTCTTGATGTCCAGGGTCAGGACGCCGGGAGGGGTTCCGTCACGCTGCACCGAGGTGGGGTAGCCCTCCTCGAGGACTCGTCCGCCGTACCAGTGGCCCGACACTGCCGGGACGGTCAGGTGCGTGTACGGCAGGCCCGCGTCGCCGACCTCGTCGCGCCAGCCGGCCATGAGATCGCCTTCGCGCAGGTTCTCCGCCATGTGTGTGTGCCCGCCGAGGGAAACGACCTCGCGGCCCTCAAGGATCCCATAAATCTCCTCCAGCTGCTTCACGGTGTGGGAGTCGCTGTAGAAGAACTCAAGCAGCGGGCTGTGGCCGGCCAGCACGATCACCCGGTCCTTGGGCACCTTCGCGATGTCCGCGCGGAGCCACTCGAGCTGACGCTCGCCGAGGGCATACGTGTAGCTGCTCTTCTTCGCGGGGATCGTCGTCGGATATTCGATGTTGCTCAGGGCGACGACGTGGGCCTTGCCAGCGTCGTACGAGTAGTACTCCGGGCCGAACTGGCTGCGGTAGGTGTCGAACTCGTGCTCGCCGTCGAGGGCGTCGAAATCAAGGTCATGGTTGCCGGGGAGGAACCGTGCCGGGCCGTTGAGCATGGCCGTCAGTTCCCGGGTCTGCTCGAAGAGGGAAAGGTCGTCGCCCACAATGTCACCGATGAACAGGGCGCCGCAGCCGGCATAGTCGGTGCGTGCGGCCAGATCGGTGAAGACGCCGTCACGCGCGAACTCGACCTCTTTCTGGTTGTAGGTCTGGACGTCGGCGCCGAAGGCGCAGTGCTGCTCCGGCGACTGGGTGAGCTGGCTCTGGGCCAGCGGGAAGTTCACCGCCTCAGGTAGCGCTCCGGTCGGGGCGATCCCGCCGTACTTCAGCTCCGGCGAGCCTTCGGGCAAGTGGTTGTAAAAGAACTGGGCGACGTTGTCCTCGTCCACCGGCACCTGGTAGCCGCGCGGCTGGGTGACGAAGACGGTCATGTTATCGAAGGCCGGCAATTCGTAGCGGCCGTGGCTGTCCGTCTTAACGACGTCGCGGCCGTTGGAGACGGTGACGCCGCGCAGACCGGGCTCGTTGACGTCCTGCTTTGAGTTCTTGTTCTTGTCATTGAAGACGGTGCCATCGAGGGTCTGCTGGTCTGCATCCGGACCAATAACGACGTCGACTCCTCCTCGGTAGGCGGAAGCGGCCCAGTCGTTTTCGGCCGGGGCAGGGCCGGGCGGCACAGCGCTGGCGGCGGGACCAACCATGGTGCCGGCGGCCAGCAGAGCTAGGGCGCCGACGGTCAGGCGCAGCGGCCGGGACAGCCAGGCTGTTTGTGGAGTGGGGGACGGTTGCATGAAACGGACCTCCGGTCGAGTGATTGCCCGCCGTTCACAGTGGCCGGCACCGACAACTGTTGCCCATGTCAATGAACGGGCAACGACGGAGGAGCGATGTCCGCGCCGCCTGCTGGTTACTCGGCCTAGCCGGGAGTTAACAGTTTCAGTCCACGCTCCTCACCGTCGAAACCCTCGCCGGGGCGCCATGGCGCCGTGAGGAAGGTTGGCGGCATGCCATTTCACGGAGCTGTAGCGCCGAAAGGCCGGGGACAAGTCACTGGCCTAAGCCCGGGCGGAAGTGTCGGTCTCGTTAAGAAATGGACTTGCTGGTTGCCACCTCTGTCATTCGGTGTTTGGCTGACACAATCGGCCACATCTCAGAGAGGGCACTATGGGCGCATCAAGGATGTTGAAGACCACGATGCGGGTCGGTGTTTTGTTGGGCATCATCGCCGTGCTGCTGATCGCGTTCAGCCCACTGATTCTTGGCAACTTCGGAACAACAACCGTTGTTGCAGATGCGCCCGTCGCCATGGCGGTATCAACGATCTACTTGCTCATAACGGCTACATTTTTACCGTTTTCCGCGGCGCTCATCTCCGCGTCGCTCGTCATGCGCCATGCGGAATCGCTCCGCGACGTGCAGCGCAACTCGTAGGGAACTCCGTAAAGTCGCCCTGCCTTGAACGCGGAAACTCGGCGACAGGTCCTGGCGTCATCACCATAGGAAGCGACAGCGCCGAACGGCCTCAGCTGATTTTGCGACGGTAAATGGCCATCGCGATCACGTAGGCGGCGACGAGGACGCCGACCAGCCAGGCGAGGGCGGTCCAGATGTCATTCCTGACGGATTGCTGGGTGAAGAGGGCGCGGATGGCGTTTACGATGGACGTCACGGGCTGGTTCTCGGCGAACCAGGCGACGGGAGCGGGCATCGAACTGGTGGGTACGAACGCCGAGCTGATGAAAGGCAGGAAGATCAGCGGGTAGCTGAACGCGCTGGCGCCCTCGACAGTCTTCGCGGAAAGCCCGGCGATCACCGCGATCCAAGTCAGCGCGAGCGTAAACAGGATCAGGATGCCGGCGACGGCGAGCCATGCCGCCACGGATGCTCCGGTGCGGAACCCCATGAGCAGTCCGACGCCGGTGACGATCGCGACTGAGGCCAGGTTGGCCGCCAGCGAGGTGAGCACGTGCGCCCAGAGCACGCTCGACCTGGCGATCGGCATGGACTGGAAGCGTTCGAAGATACCGCCCTGTAGGTCGAGGAACAGCCGGTACGCCGTGTAGGCGATGCCGGATGCGATCGTGATGAGCAGAATGCCGGGCAGTAAATAATTGACGTACGACTGGTTGGATCCGGTATTGATCGCGCCGCCGAGCACATACACGAACAACAACATCAGCGCGACCGGGGTGACCGCGGTGGTGATGATGGTGTCGGGGCTGCGGAGGATGTGGCGCAGCGAGCGGCCGGTGAGGACACCGGTGCCGCCGAGGACGTGGGCGGTCATCGGGGTTCCTTTCGTGCCGTTTCTTTGTTGTCGGCGCGTTCAGCGCTGGTGGTGTCTGCCTCGCCGGTTTCAGCGACCACGGCCAGGAAGACGTCCTCAAGGGAGGGCAGCTTCTCAACGTATTCGACCGTGGTGGCCGGGATGAGTTGCTTGAGTTCGGTGAGGGTGCCGTTCTGGATGATTACTCCCTTGTGCAGGATGGCGATGCGGTCGGCGAGCTGCTCGGCCTCGTCGAGGTACTGCGTCGTGAGTAGCACGGTGGTGCCCTGGCCTGCGAGTTGCTTGACGGTCTGCCATACCTCGGTGCGCCCCTGCGGATCGAGCCCCGTAGTCGGTTCGTCGAGGAAGATGATCGGCGGGTTCCCGATCAGGCTCATGGCGATGTCGAGCCGGCGTCGCATGCCGCCCGAGTACGATGACGCCTTGCGGTCGCCTGCGTCGGTGAGCGAGAAGCGGGTGAGGAGGTCATCGGCGATCGCGGCCGGCTTCTTCAGGTGGCGAAGCTTGGCGACCAGCATTAGATTCTCTCGCCCCGTGAGCACTTCATCGACCGCAGCGAACTGGCCGGTGAGGCTGATCGACTCGCGTACTTCGGCAGGCTTCGCGGCGACGTCGATGCCGTGAACGGTGGCGGTACCAGCGTCGGCCTTCAGCAGTGTCGAAAGGATCCGCACCAGCGTGGTCTTTCCCGCGCCGTTCGAGCCGAGCAGCGCAAAAATACTCCCCGCCCTCACATCGAAGTCGACGCCTCGCAGTACGTGCAAGTCCTTGAACGATTTCTCGATGCCCCGTAATCGGATCGCGGGTTCAACAGTCACTTTTGCTCCTCCCGCTCGGCGTCCTCAATCGCCTTGGTCAGGCGCGCACGCTCCTTGTCGATCCACTGCTTACCGCTGTAGGCCTGAGCGAAGTTCTCGGCAAAGTCGATCGGGTCGTCGCCCACGATCTCGCGTAAGGGCGTCCCATCGGCGGCGGCGCGCTCCCAAAGGTCGGCCAAGTCGCCGAACATCGCCATGAGGGTCTCACCATCGGTGATGCCTCCGTAGTGCATGAAGTAGCGGTGCATCGCTTTGGCGGCACTTCCGTACGGCTCGGGGAGGGAATCGATACGGGCCTTGTCCTGCTTGTACCGCTTCTTCTGCTCAAGTGATCCGGTGAGGGTCTCGATCCACTTTGCTGCCATGATTACTCTCCTTCATCCTGCGGGTGTTCGATGCGGTGGTGGAGCCGTTCGATGCGTTGTGCGAGGAAGGTCCAGGCTCCCCAGAACTCGTCGAGGCACTCGCTGCCCAGGTCGTTGATCGAGTAGACCTTGCGCGGGGGCCCTTTCTCGGACGGAACCTTCGTCACGTCAACGAATCCGCGCCGCTCAATCCTGATCAGCAGCGCATAGATGGTGCCCTCTGCGATGTCGGAAAAGCCCTGTTCCCGCAGCCGCGCCGTGATCTCGTATCCGTAGGCCGGCTGCACGGCCAGGATTGCGAGAACGATACCCTCGAGCGTGCCCTTGAGCATCTCGGTCATTTGCTTCGCCATGGTGCCCTTCCTCAGCTACTTAGTCTTGCTGACTACTGGTAGATAGTAACACTGAATAGCGGCTGCGCAAGGTGTGGATTCAGCTCACAAGCCAGCTGTCTGTCCCGGAAGACCCGGGCGGCGGCCGTACCCCGACGCCCCTACTGTTTCTACGGTGCGTAGAATTGATATGTCCGGTCCGCTCGCCAGTGAAAGGACGTTCATGGACTTCTTCCTCGGGCTGCCGCTGGGGTGGGCCATCGCCGCGCTGTTCGGCGGTGCGATGATCCGGTCTAACGCCACGTACTGGCTGGGCCGCGGTGTTGCCGCTGGCTGCCGCCACACCCGACTGGAGAAGCATCTGGACGGGCCGCTGATGCGCCGGGCGGAAGCGATGACGGCCAGGTTCGGACCGTTCGCGGTGACGCTGTGCTTCCTGACCGTCGGCCTGCAGACCGCCGTGATCGGCAGCTCGGGCATCGCCCGCATGCCGCTGCGCCGCTTCCTGCCCGCGGTCATCGCCGGCAGTTTGCTGTGGGCCGTCGTCTACGCCACGGTCGGGTTAGCCGCGATCGCGGCCTGGGTCGCCCTCATTCTGGCGTCCCCGTGGGCGGGGGCAGGCGCAGCGGTGGTGATCGCCGTCGTCGTATATTCCTTGGTGAAGCGGAGGCGGCGCGCCAAGCGCCATCAGCAGACGGCGGACGACGGCGGTGCTCCGGTTGGGCGGGAAAGTCCGGTCGAGCGGCAAAAGGCATTCCCCGGCCCTCACTGTCCGGACCTATCGGCGAGCCCTGCAGTTCCGGTGCGCGGAGGGGGCGACGCTCGCCGACGGTGATCGTGTCCCCGGCCACCGCAACGTCCTCGGCCATCGGAGTGACCACAGTGCCGCCCGTTCCATGGCCAAGCCGATGGTTCCCGGACCAGGCATCATTCGCTGTAGGCGATGGCCCAAATCTGCGGGCGGAGGATAATGGTGCGCGATGAGCACGGTCCACCATCCTTCCGCTCCGCGGCGTGGGCAGCGCCTGTGGGTGCTGCTGCGTCCCGCCCTGACCGGCGTCGCCCTTGGGGTGGTTTATTACGCGCTGCCGCTCAACCGGCAAGGCTCCATCCCTGGGCTTTTGATCGGCCTTGGCGCGCTGGCCGCGCTGGTCGCCTGGCAAATACGGGCGGTGACCAGGTCGCCGTCGCCGCGGCTGCGCGCCGCGGAGTCGTTGGCCACGTCGATCCCGCTTTACATTGTCCTGTTCGCCATCTCCCACGCCACCATGTCCTCGTGGGACCCGGACGCCTTCTCTGAACCGCTGGACCGAACCGACGCCTTGTACTTCACCATCACCACGCTGGCCACGGTGGGATTTGGTGACATCGTCCCGGTAACGCAGGCCGCGCGAATCGCCGTCATGGTGCAGATGATCACCGGGCTGATGCTTCTGGGTCTGGTGATAAAGATTTTCCTGGGCGCAGTGGAGGTCGGCCTCAGGAACGCCGGGGGCAGGCCCGCAGGCCAGGCCGAGGCCGACGGGTTTGCACCAGAACACGGCGACGGCGAGCCAACCCGAGCTGACGGGCCTGAACCCGGCACAAGCGGCCCCGCCGGAAGCGGCCCCGCCGGTCGGTAAGCGACAGGCCGGAGCCAGACAAGCCCGAGCTACCAGTCAGCGCCGGGATTCATTGGTGCTGCACCCGATGTTCCGCCCGGTGATGCGCCCGGCGAACTCGGCTGCTGCTCAAACCTGAGGGCCCGCGCTTTGACGTGTTCGAACTCTTGCTGGTTGATCGCGCCGGAGTCCAGCAGTTCCTTGGCTTTTGCTATCTCATCGGTCGGACTCGTGCCGGCCACCCCGCGGATGTACGACTCGGTATCCATGCGCATCGCCTGCGATGCTTCGTGGCTGCGCTCGGCCATTCCCCTGCCACGCGCGATCAGATAGATCAGTGACGTCAGGAAGGGCAGGAAAAGCAGGAAGATCAGCCACAAGGCCTTCAGCCACCCGTTCAGCGACTTGTCACGGAACAGATCGGTGATGATTCCGAACAGTACGAAGAGGTAGGCGATGAAAGCGAACGCCCAAAAGAACCACCAGATTGTGTCCCAAAACGATTCCCCGAAGTTCATGGCACCCACCTCCGATTTCCCGGCACCACCGCACCGGATAGCTTAGAGCCCTTCCAGAACGTGCGCGCAGTCTACAACCTCGCCGGGCAGGACAGTCAAGACCCCGGCGCGTGGGCCGCAGGGGTATCAGCCGCCGAAGCCCCACGCGAACGGCCGGCCTGCGACCCGGACTCAGCGGCGCCGTGCCATCAGCCGACCGCGGATAGTCAGGACAACCCTATTAGTGTGGGGTGAATGGAAGCACAGATTATTGCGACCGTCGTCTGCGGTCTGCTCATCGCCGTCGGCATTGCCGGAATCGTCGTGCCCGTTTTGCCCGGCACCATCACCATCGGCATTAGCCTGCTGGTCTGGGCCATCGCCCTGCAGAACACGGTGGGCTGGGTGGTCTTCGCCATCGGCATGGTGTTCGTGGCGGCCGGCATGCTGGCCAGTCTGGTGCTGACCGGCCGGCGGTTGAAGCAGCGGCAGGTGCCCAACTGGTCAGTCCTGGTCGCCGTGCTGACAGGCGTGGTCGGAATGTTCGTGATTCCCGTGGTGGGGCTGTTCATCGGGTTTGCGGCCGGCCTGCTGCTCAGCGAATACGCCCGACGGCGGCACTTCGGCCAGGCGGTTGGGGCCAGTTGGGCGGCGCTCAAGGCCGTAGGCCTCGGGATGCTGGTGGAGCTGGGCTGCGCGTTCGCGGCCGGGGCCGTCTGGGTGGTCGGCGTGCTGGTGCTGTTCGTCTAGAAATCAGTCCTGCTTGAGCAGACCGGTGGTCCGGTAGGGGATGACTTCGCGAAGGAACATCTGCGTGGATGTGCGCGTGATGCCGGGGCAGAACCGGATCTCCTCGCTCACCCGGTATAGGTCGTCCGGGCTGTGCGCCACCACGCGGATCAGCAGGTCGGTATCGCCGGCCGGGGCATGGCATTCCAGCACTTCCGGAATCTTCCGCAGGGCTTCCACTGCATCATTGAGCTTGCTCTGGTCCAGTTCGGCGCTCACCATCGCCATCACCCCGCGGTCCAAAGCCTGCGGAAGCACCCGGGCCGAGTGAGTGCGCAGACACCCCGAGGCTGCGAGACGTTCCAGTCTGGAGTGGACGGTGCCGCGGGCCAGGCCGAGCCGCTGCGCCAACATCATCACCGGGACCCGCGGGTCCTCGTCCAGAGCGAGCAGGATTCGCCGATCGGTCGCGTCCAGTTGCTGCAATTTGACCACTTCCTGCCGATTGTCGTGCGACTGCTTGAACAATCTGATCAAGTATAAGGCCGCCTCTTGCACGGATTGTAGCCATGCTGTTGGAATGGCTACCAGATCGGGCGAAGTCACAAGCCGTAGCCCGCTGAGGTACACAGTCCAAGCTCACGACGCCGGGGCAGTGTTTGCGGGCCCGCGAAGCCCGGACCTTGTTGTTCACACAGCCGAAGACCCCTGCCAGTCCGGATTCCGGACCGTCAGGGGTCTCGCTGTTGATGGGGTTAAGGGTGTCTGTTGCTGGATGGGCGCAGGCTCAGGCGGCATTCGCCGGAGCGTTGCCGTTGAGCGGGGGAGTGTTCTGCTTCTCACGCGGTTGGAAGAATCGCTTGTAGCCGAGGAAGAGCACGATGGCCAGGCCCACGGTCACCACGATGAACGAGAGTGTGGTGTTCCCGGACATAAAGCTGCGCGTGATGCTGTAGATCAGTGTGAACAGGCTGCCGAGCATCACGCCGTTGGCCAACACCCGGTTGCGCCTCTCGACCACCAGGCTCAGACCGAGTAGGACAACCGAGCTGGTCAGCGCCGCGATGGTGACGTTGCGGTTGTAGATTTCGGATGCTTCCTTGTACTCGCGGAAGGCTGCTTCTTGCCGGATCTGCACCTCCCGCTGCTTCGCCAGCTCCTCATCCGTCGGGTTAGTCTTCTCGAAGATCATCTCCACCGGGTACTCCGGCACCTCCGGCGGGGCATAGAACGTGCGGATGCCGAGCCCGACGAAGAGCGCGATGATGACCCCCAAAAAGACCGTGTAGACGGCCTTGAGAACTTTGTTGTCCATGGGCAGAGTTTATGGCGCGGGTTCGTCTTGCCCGTGAGGACGCCAGTGAGCGCTGCACATTCGTTATCAGAATCGGCGATCGGGGCGGAGCGCTGGTTGTGCAGGACACCACGGCAGCGTGTCAGGCGCGCAACACTGCATCCTGCCAGCTTGGCGATCGACGTGTCGCGGTCTTATGATCAAACGCAGTGGCACGGGGCTTTAGCTCAGTTGGTAGAGCGTTTCGTTCGCAATGAAAAGGTCAGGGGTTCGATTCCCCTAAGCTCCAC